>DATICC010000137.1:0-4505 GCA_035457045.1 Woeseiaceae bacterium
GGTTCTCGAACAGCACTTTGTTGCGCGCGTTCTCCGGCGCATCGTGGTTTATCTGTCCGACTTTCAGCAGGGCGAAATAGCGCTCCCCGTCCTTGGGTGGCCGGATCAGCCCGGATACGGTATCGCCGGTACGCAGGTTGAAGCGCCGAATCTGGCTGGGACTGACGTAGATGTCGTCAGGTCCGGCAAGGTAGGAGCTGTCCGAGGAACGCAGGAAGCCGAAACCGTCCTGCAGGATTTCGAGCACTCCGTCGCCGTAGATGTCCTCGCCGTTCTGCGCACTGGCCTTCAGTATCGAGAAAATGATGTCCTGCTTTCTCGATCGCGCCAGGCCATCGAGCCCGAGTGATTCACCGAGTTCGACCAGGGCTTCCGCCCGCCGGGTCTTCAGTTCCGTCAGGTTCATCGCGTCCTTGCTGAGTTCCAGCTGATCTGCCGGAATGACTTCGAGGTTGTCACCGTCATCCGGATACACTTCTACCGGACCTCTGCGACGACGTCGCCGATTTCCCCCGTGGCCGTTCGAGTTATTTTGCTTGTTACTCGACTGCTTCGGCCGGCTTCTGGTTTGATTGCCCAAGTATCCCCTCACAGGTTGTTTTCCAGGAATTCAGTTAATTGAGATTTCGACATGGCGCCAAGCTTTTGCGCCTGCACTGCACCGTTCTTGAACAGCATCAGTGTCGGTATGCTGCGAATACCGAACTTGGCCGGGGCATGCGGATTTTCATCGATATTGAGTTTGGCCACCGTAAGCCGGTCGGCGTAGGTCTCCGCTGCCTCATCGAGCAGTGGCGCAATCATCCTGCACGGGCCGCACCATTCCGCCCAGAAATCCAGCAGTACGGCCTTTTCTGACCGCAAAACATCCGTGTCGAAACGGCTATCATTCGTGTGCACGATCTTGTCGCTCACTGGCTCCTGCCTCCAGCATGGATACAATATTGGTTGACTTGAAATGCGCGTTCCTGTCTTCGGACGACCGAACGCGCACTACGAAATGGATGACGCTGCCAATTCAATCAGGCAATATGTCGCAGCTTTATCGCGGCTTCTCTTGGAGTTCGATGGTGGCGAATCAGAAAAGATGCGACGGTTGTCGCCTCGATGTTTGGCCAATTTGAACCCTTCGTGAGGCATTTTGCAAGCCCCCGATCCACATTTTCTTACCGAATTTCAATGACAGACAACCATCTGAGCGACCTCAGATTCGACTCCCTGAATCTTCACGAAAGCATCCTTGCCGGGATCCGTGACGCCGGTTTCGAGTTTTGTACGCCAATTCAGGCAAGCGCGCTGCCCCTGGCCCTGCAGCAAAAAGACGTTGCCGGCCAGGCCCAGACGGGTACCGGAAAGACGGCGGCATTCCTCATCGCGGCTTACCAGCGTTTGCTGACGAAGGAATCGCAAACGACGGGCAGCGGCGAGAAGAAACAGCCTCGCATATTCATCCTGGCACCGACCCGTGAACTCGCCATGCAGATCGCCAAGGATGCCGAGGTGCTCGGCAGGCACACGGGCCTCTCGATTGCGCTCGCCTACGGCGGCACTGGCTACGAACAGCAGCGCCGCCAGATCGAGAGCGGCGTCGACGTACTGATCGGCACGCCCGGGCGGATCATCGATTACTTCCAGCAGGGCGTGTTCCGCCTGGACAAGGTCGAAGTCGTCATACTGGACGAGGCGGATCGCATGTTCGACCTGGGTTTCATCAAGGATATCCGCTACCTGCTGCGGCGCCTGCCACCGCCGGAAAAGCGCCTGAACATGCTGTTCTCCGCAACGCTGTCGCATCGCGTCATGGAGCTCGCCTACGAGCACATGAACGAGCCTGAACTCATCCAGATTGAGCCGGACAAGGTGACGGCCGACCGCGTACGGCAAGCGATTTTCTTCCCGTCGAACCGGGAGAAGATGCCGCTCCTCGTCGGCCTGATTCGCGAAATGGGCAGCGGCCGCATCATGGTGTTCGTCAATACAAAACGTGAGGCAGACCGCGTCCAGGCCTACCTTCAGGGAAATGGCATCAACGCGCAGGCCATCTCCGGCGATGTGCCGCAAACAAAGCGCTCCAGCATGCTCAAGCGTTTCCTGAGCGGTGAATTGCAGGTACTGATCGGCACAGACGTGGCATCGCGCGGACTGCATATCCCGGACGTGCACTACATCATCAACTACGACTTGCCTCAGGATTCAGAGGATTATGTTCACCGCATCGGCCGCACCGCTCGCGCCGGCGCATCCGGAGACGCGATCAGTTTCGGTTGCGAAACCTATGCGATTTCTCTCCCGGATATCGAGGAATACATAGGCCACAAGATTCCGGTTGCCACCTTCGACGCGAGTCTGCTGCCTGAACTGAAAAAACCGGCACCACGGGAGAAGCGCGACCGGCCCGGCAGCCAGCATGGGAAGTCGCGGCAGGGCGATCGGTCCCGGCGTTCCGGGCGGCGCGGGCCAAAGCGCGCCTGACATAATTCAACCCCGTCGCGCAGCCGTCAGCGCAATAACTCCGCTACCGATTCGATTCCCGCAAACTCCGATTCCGTGCGCGGATTTGTGCGCGGAACTGTGCGCGGAATTGTGCGCGAATCCTCGCGCAAAACCTGGGTCGAATCCGGGCGAGTGATTCGAACCAGCATGCCGATGCCGAAGTCCGCTGCGCTTTGCAGCACGGCCACCGTATCGTCGACGAACAGCGTGCTTTGTGGATCGAATCCTTCCGCCTCTTTCAGTGCGTGCCAGAATGACTGGTCCTCCTTGGCATGGCCCACTTCGTGCGCCGAGTAGATGGCATCGAAAAAGCGGGTAACGCCGGTAACTTCAGCCTTCAGGGCCAGTGTGTCCGGATGCGAATTGGTCACGAGCAACAAGCGCAGGTCTTTCTGCGCCACCGCCTCGAGAAACTGACGGGCGCCGGGCAAAAAACCGATGCGGTGATTGACCGTGCGATGAATCGCCAGGATGTCGAGTCCGAGGCGTTCGCTCCAGTGATCCAGGCAATACCAGTCGAGCTTGCCTTGCATGCTGCGGTAATGCGCGAGCAGCTGCTTCCGCGCCGCCTCGGATGTCATGCCGTGCAACTTCGCGAACTCGGACGGTATCAGTTCCTTCCACACATAATTGTCAAACGCCAGATCGAGGACGGTGCCATCCATGTCGAGCATCAGCGTGTCGCAGTTTGCGAGCGCCACTTGCGGATCTGTCATGCTGTTTGCCTGTTCATTGTTGCCGCACCGGTTTCGTCCCGCGCAGATTCCTTTATACTCCGCTGCCCCAACTGACAGCACACGCCCGAAGGCCGCATGGATCCAAAATCGCTGATCGAACCCGTCGTATCGCTGAGCATCGAAGCCGGCATGGCTATTCTGGCAGTGTACGAAACCGATTTCGACGTCGAAAGGAAAGCCGACACCTCTCCACTGACGCAGGCCGACATGGCATCGAACCGTTGTATCGTGAACAAGCTCGCGAGGCTGACGCCCGATATCCCGATCATCACCGAGGAAGCCGGTCTTCCGGATTTCGAGCTGCGCAGGCAATGGCGCCGCTACTGGCTCATCGACCCGCTCGATGGCACCAAGGAGTTCGTAAGCCGCAACGGCGAGTTCACGGTCAACATTGCCCTCGTCGAGGACGGGCGTCCGGTGCTTGGCGTCGTGCACGTCCCGGTACAGGGCAAGACCTACGTCGGTTGCGCCGGGGCCGGTGCGGAAGTGCGCGAAGCCGGCAAAGCCACTCGGCAGATCCGAGTGGCGGCGACGTCGGCCATTCCGGTACGCGTGGTCGGCAGCCGCTCGCACCGCGGCTCGAGCCTCGATGTTTTTCTCGATGGACTCGGCGAATACGAAATGCACCCGATGGGCAGTTCGCTCAAGTTTTGCGTCGTTGCCGAGGGGCGGGCCGACGTGTACCCGCGCCTTGGGCCGACCTCCGAGTGGGACACGGCAGCAGCTCAGGCAGTGGTCGAGCAGGCCGGCGGGTCGGTACTGGAGCTTGATGGCAAACCACTGATTTATAACAGTAAACAGGACATACTCAATCCCCACTTCCTGGTGGTCGGGCCCCGGGACCGGGACTGGCTCGGCATGCTGGCCGCCGCGGCAAAATGATGCCGCTGTTCTGCGCTAGAATTTGCGCTAGGATTTCCTTTCGCCGGGCCCCCACCATTGCTGCAGGACATGAGCGACAAAGTCGACACTGAAGCATTCAAGGAGTTTGCAAGACTCCGGGAGCTGCGCGTCAATCACCGCGACCTCGATTACCTGATCGACAAGTTGTCACACGATCCGATGGTCGACCAGTTGCGCATCCGCCGGCTGAAGAAGCGCCGCCTGATCCTGAAAGACACTATCACACGCCTTGAGAGCGCCCTGATTCCGGATCTGGATGCCTGACGTGCGCCGCCACAAGAACGTCGCACCAGCTCTTGCAACCCTGCTTGCCGTAATGCTTGGCAACAGCGGCCTGGCCTGCGCCTGCGCGTTGGCCGCACCCGATGCGCC
>DATICC010000138.1:0-8287 GCA_035457045.1 Woeseiaceae bacterium
TGCATGCGTGCGCCGCCACTGGCTGAAAAAGAAATCAGCGGCACGCGCGACTCCATACACTGCTTTGCCGCGCGGCTGAATCGTTCACCGACCACGGAGCCCATCGAGCCGCCCATGAACGAAAACTCGAATGCGCAGACCACCACCGGATGACCGAGCAGGTTGCCCTTTGCCGCGACCAGCGCGTCCTTCTCGCCGGTCATCTTCTGCGCCTGCAACAGCCGGTCGCGATAACGCTTGCTGTCCTTGAACTTGAGTGGGTCCTGTGGTTCGAGATTGGCGCCTATTTCTTCGATCGAATCCTCGTCGAGAAAACCGGCGAGCCGCTGCCTTGCACCGATGCGCATGTGATGGTCGCATTTCGGGCATACATGCAGATTGCGCTCGAGCTCGGTTCGATAGAGCTGCGCATCGCAGTTCGGGCACTTGATCCAGATTCCCTGCGGCACGGACCGGGTTCGATTCTCGGTCTTGATGCGCGAGGGCATCAGTTTTTCAAACCAGCTCATAGTGTCACATCATATACGAATATCAGGGACGCGCCCCAGGGCCTGCGCACTGGCAGGCAAGGCGTATTCCTCCGGGTACGATACCTGTACCAGCGTGAGCCCGTGCGCCGGCGCCGCGACATCTGCGGCACAGCGATCGCGCCCTGCCAGCACTTCGGCTGCCCGTGTCACGGGTGAATCGCCGCAACCGACCGCCACCAGCAGACCGACGACGTTGCGCACCATGTGCTGCAGGAACGCATTGGCGGTCACGGTCAGGCTTACCCAGTCGCCCTCACGGTCGATGTTGATCGCGTGGACCTCGCGCACCGGACTTTTGGCCTGGCAGCCGGCGGCGCGGAACGCGGAAAAATCGTGCTCCCCGTGCAGGCACGCTGCCGCTTCACGCATCCTGTCGACGGCCAGTGCCTGATGCACCCACCAGGCCCGGTCGCGGTAGAGCGCCGAACGCACATTGCGGTTCAGGATGAGATAGCGGTAACTGCGGGATCGTGCCGAGAAGCGCGCATGAAAATCATCGCGGACGACGGAAACCCAGGTGACATTGATATCGGCGGGCAGGTTGCTGTTGATGCCGAGCAGCCAGCCGCGCAGCGAACGCGTGGCCGTCGAATCGAAATGTACTACCTGGCCGGAAGCATGCACGCCCGCATCGGTGCGCCCCGCGCACACGGCTTCCACGGTGTGGTTCGCAACGGCTGCAATCGCTTCCTCGACGAGCGACTGGATGCCGACGCCGCTGGCCTGGCGCTGCCAGCCGTTATATCCCGTGCCGTCGTATTCAATGCCGAGGGCAATTCGCATGGCAAGGTAGGTAAGGCGAACGAAGTCACGCCTGGCGTGAGCCAGGTTCTAGTTGGGCAGGGAATCCAGCAGTTTCTGCGCTTGCTGGCGCTGGGCGGCATCCCCTTCATCGAGCACTTCCTCGAGGATGCTGCGGGCACCGGCGGGATCTCCCATGTCGACGTAGGCCCGGGCGAGGTCCAGTTTCGTGCCGACCTCGGTCATGGTCCGCGCATCGTGAAGGTCGTCGGAAATATCCTCCGGAGTCAGCGCCTGCGTCGGTGACGTGTCCTCGTCGTCATCCAGGTAAGACTGGACGCCGCGCTTGGGTCGCGGCTGTTCGACGGTACGGTCGGTCCGCTTCTGGTTGACCGTATCGCTCATGCCGCTGACCTTGAGCGCCGCCGTCAGGTCGTCCAGGTCGAGATCGACATCGGTGCTGCCGGCAGCGAGACCGGGCAATTCGCCGGTCTCGTCCGACGGGTTGCCGTCGCTGAACATGTTCTTCGGCAGCGCCTCGGTTTTCGCGAAATCGAAATCGTCATCGGAAGTCAGCACGGTGGATTCGTCGTCGTCCACCGGCGCGAGCATGGTGCGCTCGTCGTCGGAGAGTCCGGACCCGAAATCGTTGCCGGTTGCAACTGCCATATCGTCGCTCAGGACCTGGGTCATGCCGGTGGCATCGAGCAGGCCCCGGTCGATTTCCAGGCCGACGTCGGTGTCCTCCTTGTCGTCGTCACCTGGAAATGCGGCGTGCAGCCCGGTATCCGAGACCGCCGGGTTCTTGCCCGTGGATGCCGAGTCGTCCAGCTCATCCAGCAACAGGTTGCGCCCGGTCTCTTCGAGATCGCCGCCGAATTCCAGGGTGCGGCTCTCGGACGTGGCATCGAGATCAGAAAGGTCGATGACGTCGTCGGCATCCTCGGCCATGTCTGCATCGCCGAGGCCTGCAAGATCCAGGTCGAGATCTTCGACGTTGATCTCGCCGGTGGAATCCTTGCGGCTGTCGTCCTCGTCGTCGAGGCCTGCGAGCGCCGTCGCGTCATTGTCCGCAAAGGACGGCAGCTCCCCGGTAGCTTCCAGGCTGGCAAACTGTTGCTCGATCGTCGGGGTCTCGACGGTGCGGCTGGTTTTCGTCAACTTGATGGTCGGGCTTTCGACCGTCGGACTGGCACGTCGGCCCGCCGGCATCTCGCGCGTGCTGGACGCCGAAGTATCTTCTTCTTCATCGAACGCAAAATCGATGCCGCCTGTGTTCTCGTTCATCGCCGGCCTGCCGCCGCTGTCGGCGCCGAGGTCGATGACGTCGCTGGTCATGCCGTCCGGGCCGCCGGCGAAGTCGATGTCTAGCGCGCTGGCCTCGTCCATCGCGCCTTCGAATGACAGGTCGACGGCACGGGTCGCGGCGCCTGCGCTGACGCCGGAGAACATCTCGTGGTCACCCGCTATCTGCTGACCCATGATGACGACTTTGCCCCAGTCCGCGTTGTCCCCGCCGGCAACCGCCTTCATGCGCGTCGCTGCATCGATGAATGCGTCTCGATTGCCCCAGACGTAATAAATTTCGCAAAGTTTCGCCAGCAGGTCCTTGCGTTCCGGCTCCAGCGTGAGTGCGCCGCTGATGAGGTCGGCCGCCTGGTCGTAAAGACCGTACGCCATGTGGAAATCGGCTTCCGCGACCGGATCGGACTGGTCCAGGTTGATTGCGGTTTCGCTGCTGAAAGTATCCTCGAGTGACTCGACCGCGCCGCTCGCTGCCTGGTCTTCTTCGGCGGCTGCTCTTGCGGCACGGCGGCCGGTCGCCCGCAAGTCATCGCGGGCCGGGGCGCCCCTGCCCTGTTCGACAACGACGATCGCGGTGTCGTCCTCACGCGCGAGCGCGCGCAACCTTTCGGTCGAGGCAACCGACTCGTGGTCCGCATCGTCCGCGTCCAGCGCATTCCACACACCGGTGGAATCCTCGGCACTCCGGTTTGCGGCGCGGCGTGCAAACCATACGAGTATTGCCAAGACGACGATGAGCGCAGCGCCAATCGCACCCCAGATTCCGGTGAGCGCTCCTATGATCTTGTCGACGAGCCCGGGCTCTTGCTCCAGCCGCCTCACGACTCTGGGTACTTCCGGCGCAGCGGCTTCCGTCTCTTCTTCCTCGCCCGCAACCGCTTCTTCGTCGGCGACGGTCTCCTCGTCCTCGCCGAAGATCTCCTCGTCGGCCATGACATCGCCGGCGGTCTCGTCGGCCGGTTGCTCCGCCTCTGCGACTTCCGGCTCTTCCCCACGCAGTCTTGCGAGTTCCGCACGCAGAGCGGCGAGTTCGTTATCCTCGATTTCGATCAGGGCGTCCTGATGATCGGCGAGCATCCCCTCGATTTCCCGTATGCGGTCCTCGATCGGATCGCCGGTCGATACCACTTCGTCTTCACCGGTATCGACGATGTCGTCCGCTGGCGGCTGCGTGCTGCTGTCATACGCAGCCTGTTCGTCGTCGGGCGGCACCAGCGTCAGGCTCGGCTGGGTTCGGGAGATGCCGGCCGATCCGCCCCAGGATTCGTGCTGTCGCGAGACCTCGACTTCGGCATCGCTTCTGCTGATGCGGAAGATGTCGTCGGCACTCGGAATTCGCAGGCTGGCGCCGGCCGACATCACGTTCATGTTGCCGGCGAAAGCTTCGGGATTGGCTTCGAATATCGCCAGCATGGTCTGATTCATGCTCAGCCGGCTGTCCGGCCGGACTCTCTGGGCAATGCCCCACAGCGTGTCGCCCCTCTGTACCTGGATCTCGTCTCCGGGGGTTGCATCGAACGCTCGCGGCTCCTCTGCTTGTAGCCCTTCCTCGTCCGGCTCGTCAATGACGGACGGCGTGCTGCGCGGCGGTGTCGCCACCGGCGGCGCATACACCGGTTCCGCTTGCGCCGGCTCGGGCTGCCTGACGGGTGGCCGTTCGATCTGGCCGCTGTCGGCCGGCACGGAGCGTGTGGGTGCCGTCACCGCCTGCGGCGCCTGGGCGACAGGCGGCGGCGCGAAAGTCGGCGGATCGAGCAGTAAGGTGTATTCGCGGAGCAGGCGGCCGCGGGACCATGACACTTCAACCAGGAAGGTGACGAAGGGCTCGCGTATCGGGTCCACCGAGCGGACCCGGATGGTATTGCCATCCACGCGGCCGGATTTGGCAATCTCGAACTGCAGGCGTGTCAGGAACAGCGGGCGGTCGATGCCGTAGCGACTGAAAGTCTCGGCAGACGCGAGCTGCACCTTGAGGTTGTTCAGTTCCTCGGGGGTGGTCGACAGGAGCTCGATCTCGGCGCGTAACGGTTCATTCAGTGCCGAACTCAATCGTATATCGCCAAGGCCCAGCGCCCAGACATTACTGGCAAGCAGGAGCGCCGGCAGCAGCCATATACGGTTCAGTCTTCGAGACATAGTGTTATTTCTCCAGCACCCCAATTTTCCCGGCTGACAGCAACGTCCCGGAACTCGAATCGTGATCGGCAATCGCCCGGCAGGTTGGCTGGTGAACTATAGCTTATAAATACTTTTTGGCCAATATTTCAGCTATTTGGACGCTATTTAGAGCAGCGCCCTTACGAATATTGTCCGACACCACCCAAAGGTTGATGCCGAACGGATGACTGATGTCTTCGCGCACGCGACCGACGTAAACCGCATCGTTGCCGGCGCTGTCCGTGACCGCTGTCGGGTACTTGCCGGTATCCGTGCCATCGACAAGCTTTACACCGGGCGCATTCCTTAGCAACTTGCAGACTTCCTCAGCCGTGATTTTCCGCGCGGTCTCGATGTGCACCGCTTCCGAATGGCCGAAGAAGACCGGGATGCGAACGGCCGTCGCGTTCACCGCAATGGACTCGTCGCCGAGTATCTTGCGGGTCTCCCAGACCATTTTCATCTCTTCCTTTGTATAGCGATTGTCGAGGAACACATCGATGTGGGGCACCGCATTGAATGCGATCTGCCTGGCGGGACCTTTAAGGTCCAGCGGCCTGCCATTCAGCAGAGCGGCGGACTGCCTTGCCAATTCCTCGACAGCGCTGCGCCCGGCGCCGGACACGGACTGGTAGGTAGCCACATTGATGCGGCGTATGCCGGCTACATCGTGGATCGGCTTCAGTGCCACGACCATCTGTATGGTCGAACAATTCGGGTTGGCGATGATGCCTGCCGCGCGGTATGCCGCGATCGCTTCAGGGTTCACCTCCGGCACGACCAGCGGTACGTCATCCTGGTAACGGAATCGTGACGTGTTGTCCACCACGACACACCCGGCCGCGGCCGCTTTCGGTGCATACACTTCCGACACGGACGCACCGGCCGAGAACAGTCCGATGTCGGCCCTGGAAAAATCGAAGCCGGCTAGGTCCTGGACCTCCAGCGACTTCCTGCCGAATGCCACTTCCTTGCCGATCGAGCGCTCGCTGGCCAGCGCGTACACCTTGCCGACCGGGAACTTCCGTTCCGCCAGAATCTGCAACATCGCTTCGCCGACGACACCGGTTGCACCGACCACCGCAACGTCAAATACCTTTGACATGTTGTTGTTCTGAACCTCTGGATTGGACTATGGATGTCTTGGTTGTGCCGGCCTGTTGTTCAGGAAGCCGAGATGTCGGGTGTCGCCGGGCGTACGTCCGCGTTCTGTGCGCGATGCCGCAGGTAATGATCCATGAGTACCAGCGCGATCATTGCCTCGGCTATCGGCGTCGCACGCAAGCCGACACAGGGATCGTGGCGACCTTGGGTCACGATCTGCGACTCGCTACCCTTGCTGTCGATGGTCTTCCCGGGCAGCGCGATGCTCGAGGTCGGCTTCAGTGCGATGCTGGCGAGAATATCCTGCCCTGAAGAGATCCCGCCCAGTGTTCCGCCCGCATCGTTCTTGGTGAATCCGCCCGCGGTCATTTCATCCCGGTGTTCGCTGCCGCGTTGTGTGACCGCGGCAAACCCGGCGCCGAGCTCCACGCCCTTGACCGCGTTTATGCTCATCAGCGCATGTGCGAGGTCGGCCTCGAGCTTGTCGAAGACCGGTTCGCCCAAACCTGGCGGCACACCGGTGGCGAGAATGCTGATCTTCGCCCCAATCGAATCGCCCTGATCCCGCAATGCGTCCATGTACGACTCGAGTTCCCCGACCCTGTCGGGATCGGCGCAGAAAAAGGGATTCTGATCGACGAAGTCCAGGTCCTTCATTGCCAGTGCGATCGGCCCGAGCTGTGCCAGATAACCCCGGATGCGAATTCCCAGGCGTTCGCCCAGGTATTTGCGAGCGATGGCTCCTGCAGCGACGCGCATGGTCGTTTCCCGTGCGGACGATCGGCCTCCGCCGCGGTAATCGCGGATGCCGTATTTCAACTGGTAACTGTAATCGGCGTGGCCCGGCCGGAACTTGTCACGGATCTCGCTGTAGTCATGCGAACGCTGGTCGGTGTTCTCGATCAGAAGGCCGATCGGCGTGCCGGTGGTCCTGCCCTCGAACACTCCGGAAAGTATCTTCACCCGGTCCGCTTCGTTTCGCTGCGTGGTGTGGCGCGAGCGGCCCGGCCGGCGCCGCTCGAGGTCCTGTTGTATGTCCGCCTCCGCCAGTTCGAGTCCGGGCGGACAGCCGTCGACGACACAGCCCATGGCGGGGCCGTGACTTTCCCCGAAGGTAGTTACCGCAAAAAGCCGCCCGAATGTGTTACCCGACATCGCTAACCAGCCCGCCTGATAAATTCCCTGTCGAAGTCCGCCTGGTGGCGAAGGATCTCCGTCTTGCCGAGCAGGAACACGCCCTGTCCCCCGTGCTCGAACTCGAGCCACAGGAACTCGACTTGCGGAAACAGATACTCCAGGGCTTCCTGGCTGTTGCCGACCTCCACGATCAGTATCCCGCCATCCGCCAGGAATCGGCCTGCATCATGCAGGATCGTTACCACTGAATCCAGACCGTCGGGCCCGGCCGCAAGTCCGACTTCCGGTTCGTGCCGGAACTCCTGTTCGAGGTCGCGCATGTCCTGCCGGTCGACATACGGCGGGTTGCTGATGATCAGGTCATAGGCATTTTCACGCTCGCCCTTGAGCGGCTCGAAGAAATTGCCCTGTATCAGTCGCAACCGGTCCTGCAGTCCGTAGCGCTCCACGTTGATGGCGGCAACCGCCAGTGCGTCGGCCGACAGGTCCACGGCGTCGACCTGTGCCTGCGGACAGGCGAGCGCGGTCGCTATCGCAATGCAACCGCTCCCGGTGCCGAGATCCAGTGCAACGCGCAATTCCGTTGCACGCAACCAGGGCGAGAAGCCGGCAACGATCAGTTCGGCCAGTGGCGACCGTGGCACCAGTACCCGCTCGTCGACATGGAATTCGAGTCCGGCGAACCAGGCCTGGTGCAGCAGGTAGGCGAGCGGCACCCGGCGCGCGATGCGCTCGCCGGCGAGCCGTGCAATCTCGGCCCGCTCCTCCGGAGTCACCGACCGCAGGTAGGCTGCCGCGGTATCCTGGTGCGACAGTTTGCACACGGCAAACACCAGCCAGGCGGCTTCGTCGAGCGCGTTGTCGGTGCCATGGCCGTAACTCAACCCGGCATCCTCGAATCGTGCCGCAATCAGTCGCAACAGCTGCTCGACGTTCATCTGTGTTGACCCGGAGATTGCGGACATCTGGAAAATGGTGCCGGATTTATTTTCCCGCGTAAACGAATCTGGCCCGTTCTCGTCGCGCGCAAAAAACAGATCCGGCAACTGTCCTGGGAAAAAGGTGTCGGAAAAAAGGTGTCAGGTTTATTTTCGTCGGAAAAAGGTGTCAGGTTTATTTTTTCGGCTGGGGAAAATAGATATAGCACCTTTTCCGCGACGAAAATAAACCTGACACCTTTTTCTGGCAACATTTTCTCTCCGGGCAAGACCGGTGCTTGTGCACGCGCGGGCTCGTGCGCTGTGTCGGTGGGTTAGAATACCGGGTGATGAACATGCAAAAGACCATATTGCTCCTGGCAACTGCCTTGCTGG
>DATICC010000139.1:0-2943 GCA_035457045.1 Woeseiaceae bacterium
AGATAAACCCTGGTTGCGTTGTCGGTGGACTGTGGTTTTCGGTCCGGAAGCAGTCTGGGCGCGATGAGCCACATGAAGAGGATCGCCACCAGTGCCGTGACCACGCCGGGGACGAAGAAGTCGAACATGGCCAGCCGGGCAACGCCGAGATCCGCAGCGATCGTGACCACCAGCAGGTTTGTCGACGTGCCGATGGTCGTCGTCATGCCGCCGGCAATCGTGGCAAAGCCCATCGGCATGAGGATGCGCGAAGGCGAGATCTTCGTCTGGTGTGCAACGCTCACCAGCACTGGCAGGATCATGACCACCAGCGGCGTATTGTTGATGAAGGCGCTGAGCGTTGCGGTGATCAATAGCGTCACCAGCAGGGCAATGCTCGCGTCCTTGCGCCATAAGTGCACGAGAAATTGGCTGATCGAGGCGAAACCGCCGCAGATTTCGATGCCCTTGGCCAGCACCAGCAGCAACGCGATGGTAATGACGGCTTCGTTGCCGAATCCGCTGAGCAGGCGCATGCCGGCAAACGGCTTGCCATCCACCGGGAACGGCAGCAGTTCGAAGATGGCAACGAGGATGACGAGGACGATGAGGCACGACGCTTCGATGGAGAAACGTGCGCGCGTGAACAAGACCAGCGCGCCTATCGTTACGACGATGGAAGCGATGGCATGAAATCCGGGTACTACGGCGTCTATATAGTCTCGCCTGCTGCGCCGATGCCTGGGCAGAGAATTCGGGGACGCATAGTGTTCGTGGAAGCGGCGGCGCCAGTCAAGTAGAGCGCCGGCAAGTACGGCCGCCGACAACAGATTTTGCTTGACAATAAGCGCCGGTGCGCGCGGCGGCGGCGATCAATTGAGCCCGTTGTTGTTGCCCTGGAGACGGGCACGACCGCGGCCGGTTCGGCGAGGTTCTCCCTGGACGGAGCCCGGCAGTCGGTCGGTATCGCCATACTTGGCTCTTGTTGGGCCCCGCTCTTCGACTAGAATAGGCCGGTCTTGCAAGTACCGGGGCGACTTCCCAGGGAAACAGGTCTTAGACTAACGGAGTACTGAATGCGCAAGTTCCTGATAGAACGCCACATACCCGGCGCCGCCAAACTGAGTTTGTCGGATATTCGGACCGTGGCGAGGAAGTCGGTGAGCGTGTTAGCCGACCTTGGGGTGGAGATACAGTGGGTGGAAAGCTACGTCTCCGGCGACAAGATCTACTGCATCTATCTCGCCGCGGACGAAGAGTTGATTCGCGAGCACAGCCGTCTCACCGGGATACCCGTCAATAACATTACTGAAGTCGCGAGAGTTATCGATCCCACCGTGGCCTTCCAGGCGGTCTGAACCCTGTCAATCGAGCGAAGCTGCCACCGTGAGTTCCTGGCTGGTCGACTTTGCCTCGAATACGCTGGCGGGCATCGTCGGCGTATTTGTCGGTATCTGGCTTGCGCTGATTACGGAGCGGCACCGGGAAGCCCGAACAGAAAAACAACTCCAGGAGGAACGGGCACGGGAGTTCGACCGGGCGCGCCATACCATCCTCGGCAGCGTTGTGAAGAACACCAGCGAAGCCAGGCGCTTGCGCCACAGGGTCGACGAGAGGAAGGCGTCAGAGATTATTCATACGAACCTTGAAGTCGCGGTCTGGCAGGCCGTACAGGCACAGTTCATGGAAGCCTGCCATGACATCGATGAACGCGTCAGGTTTGCGCAGTTCTTCGACGGCGTGCGCGGCCTGCAGGCGTACTTCGAGTTTCACCGCGACCTGCAGCTCTCGATCGCCGCGGCCGCCAGCAACGACGATCCGGAACTGGCGGCAGTGCTGCGTGACGCCGATCAGCGCCTGCGCGACCTCTCCGATGAGCAACACCTTAATGGCGTGATGTTGATCACGGATTTCGGTGACCCGGTGCATAAGCGACTGCTTGGGCTGAAGAGCACGAGCGCTTAGGGCATGAGTGCGCAGCAGGGCCATTGCCTAACCAGGCGGTGACTCGATCAGTGCGCGGAGGATGCACCCCCGGGGTCAGATGCCGGCTCTGGTTCGCTACTTCAGCTCGACCAGCACGACCTCAACAGGGGATTCCGCGATATTTTTCGGCAGATGCTGACCTGCCGGTACAAACATGACGTTGCCGGCATCCTCGGTAAGTTCCTGGGTCGAGCCGTCCGGTAGTCCCATCTCGACGCGATGATCGGTCAGGAAGATCGCGACGCTGTCCGGATGGAAATGCATGACTGATTGTTCGCCGGCGCCGTAAGTGATCCGGAGAACGCGAACTGCGTCGTTCTCGAATTCAATCGCGTAATGACCGGGGTCGACTACCAGCGGATCGGGGCCGCCCGGTTCCTGCACAGACCTCTCGCGCGCCTTGAGTTCGATCTCGACGACTTCGAAAGCCGAATCGCGCAGGTTTTTGGGCTGATGCGCTCCGCCCGGACTTGCCATGACGCTTCCCGCGGGCGCTGATGCATCCTGGACCGAGCCATCTGGCAGTGTGAATTGTCCCTTGACGTCGGTCAGGTAAACGGCGACGCCCTTCGGATGATAGTGCATGACCGATTCTTCGCCGGCACCGTATTTGATTCGCAAGATACGCACAGCATCGTTTTCAAATTCGACCTTGTAGTGGTCCGGGTCGACTACGGTCGGATCCGCCATCGCGGCTGCTGCAGTTTCGGACTCCGACATGGTTTCCATTGCGTCAGCCGGTTGCTTGTTGATATCGGCTTCGCTCGCAGGTTTCGAACAGGCTGCGAGAAGCAAGGCAAGCGGCATGGCAAATGCCGCGATTAGCTGCTTGGACATGACTGATGCCTCCGATACTTTTTCCAGGTCGATCTGAGTTTAGTCCAGCTGCTTCAGACAGTCACTGCGGTCATGGATTCTTCTGCGCTCCACGCCGACCCGTTGATCGACCAATGTTCGGAAGTCCGTGCCCAAGTCCAT
>DATICC010000140.1:0-2242 GCA_035457045.1 Woeseiaceae bacterium
GTTGCCGGTGTATCCGGACCGATCACGGCGATCCAGATGTCCTCGCTGCCAGGTATCGACTCGTCGTGCTCCATCCAGTCGGCGGGCCCACGGCCGCGCCCGTGGTCGGTAGTGATGATCAACGTGGTCCGTTCCCGGTAAGTCTCATCCGCTTGCAGAGTCGCCCAAAGTTCGGACAGCAGCCGGTCTGCGAGGTGCAGGTAATCGAGCAGGCGGTCGTAGCGGGCCGCATGCGCCCAGTCATCGGACTGGCCCAAACCGAGCCAAAGGAATCGTGGTTTGTGCCGAAGCAGGTAGCTTTGCGCCAGGCGAAACGTCAGCACGTCGTTGCTGCTTTCCTCCCAAAGTCCCTGTATGTCCCGGCGAAGTCCCACCAGCAGGTCCATCTCCGGCGTCGACAGTTCCGGCGGCAGCGCGTCGTAAGCGCCGTTCATGACGAACGCATCGTCCATGCTCGCGGCGGCGGCCTTGAAGCCGTCCCAGGAGCCGAACTGCGCGACCTTTGATGGTGCAAGCAGCAATTCGCCGCGAATGTATTCCGCAATAGTCCGGTGCGGATATCGAACCAGCGTGTTGTCGACGACTTCGGCTTGCGGTGCTCCGGTCATGATCTCGACATATCCCGGCGACGACCACTTGATCGCGTTGCCGACTTTCACGCGGCTGCCCAGCTCCGGGTTGCCAAGCACGATACCGTGCGGCACCAGCGTGCCCCAGAAAAATGGCATGAGGGCCAGGCGACGCTCGGCTGCCGTGCCGCGCCAGTAACGCTCGCGCGCGATCTCCATATCGGAGTACCCGTCTTCAGCGGTGCTGGCGGCGATAGCCGGGTCCATGCCGGCGAACAGTTCCTCGATACGCACCCCGTCCAGTGTCACAAGGATGACGTTGTCGGTCCGGGGAGCTGCAATCGCCAGCAGCGGACAGAGCAGAACGGATAATGTCACAATACGAAACATGGCTTACTCCCCGGAGGTCGTATGGCATTCTCCGATGAGCTGCCACAAGGCACAAGTCGTCCCCCAGCGCGGGCGTAAGACAAGGGCGAACAGGCGGTCATCACAAGGCGCATACATTGCCGATCGATGCCGGGCCGCACGAAACCGACGAACCGAGCCGACCAACCGATCCATGGAGAACTTCAGCATATGAAATCTGGCTTCCTGCACCTTCGACGTACTGCTTTTTTCATTTCGCTGTTCATGCTCTCAGCTTGCGGCAAGGAAGAGCCGGCCGCGGCGGGTGCCGACGCCGTGTATCGCAATGGCAGGATCTACACAGTGGATGCAAAACGATCCTGGGCCGAGGCGGTCGCCATCAGCGGTGGACGCATTGTCTATGTCGGGAGCAACGACGGCGCCCAGGCGCATATCGGATCGAACACCGCGGTCGTCGATCTCAAAGGTCGCATGATGATGCCCGGCATGCAGGATGCACACGTGCACCCGATCAGCGGCGGGGTCGAAGCCTCCGCCTGCGACCTCAATGCCCTGACCGGCGTTGCGGCTTATCGCACGGCGATATCCGAATACGCAGCGGCGAATCCGGACATGCCCTGGATACTCGGCGGCGGCTGGTCGATGGCGGATTTCGGGCCGGGGGGCGCGCCGAGCAAGAGCATACTCGATGAGCTGGTGCCCGATCGTCCGGTGTTCCTGAGCTCGAGGGACGGGCACACTGGCTGGGCGAACAGTGTCGCGCTGGACATGGCAGGGATCACGAAAGACACGCCGGATCCGCCGGACGGGCGCATCGATCGGGACCCGGCGACGGGCGAGCCGATCGGTAGCCTGCAGGAAGGCGCACAGAAACTGCTCAGAGAGTACATTCCGGAAACGAGCGATGAGGATCGCGTCGCCGGCTTGTTGTATTCCGTCAGGATGCTGAACGAGTATGGAATCACCTCGATCCAGGATGCGAGCGTCGGCGAGGACTCGCTGCGGGCGTACAAGACGCTGGAGGACCGCGGGCAGCTCAGCCTGCGCGTGGTCGGTTCCATCTGGTGGGACCGTGACCGCGACATGGGGCAGGTCCCCGAACTGGTCGCATTGCGCGACAAATATTCTGCCGGACTGATCGACGCCCGGACCGTGAAGATCATGCAGGACGGGGTGATGGAGAACTACACCGCCGTGCTGCTCGAACCCTACCTCGTGCCGAGCCGGACACGCGGCATCCCGATGGTTGAGCCGGAGCTGCTGAAACAGGTGGTTGCACGGCTCGATGCCGAGGGTTTCCAGGT
>DATICC010000141.1:0-6397 GCA_035457045.1 Woeseiaceae bacterium
TTCGTCGGCCTGGAACAGCTCGCTGCGTGCCTGCAGGGCCTGAAATCGATTGCTTACACGTCGCAGTCCATTGCCGACGCTGCCGACAGCGTCAATCTCCCGGCCCGGCTGCCTCCGGCCCTGCGCATCGAGTCACGATACGATGACCCCTCCGCCGCTTTGTTGCAATTCACCGCGGATTTCGACGGCCGGATCCTGCTTACGGCCGAATCAGCCGGACGTCGCGAAGCAATCATCGACCTGCTGCAGGGGCGCGACATCGGCGTACGCCGCGTTGAAGACTGGCGTTCATTTCTGGACTCGGGACAGCGCGTCTGCGTCACGATCGCGCCGCTCGAGAACGGAGTGTTGCTCGAACAGGCCGGTGTTGCCGTCATCAGCGAGCAGCAATTGTTCGGCGGGCGGCCGCGGCAAACGTCGCGGCGACGACGCAGCGAGAGAGATCCGGAAACCATCATCCGGCAACTCAATGACCTGCAGGACGGGTCACCGGTCGTGCACGCGGACTATGGCGTCGGCCGGTACCGCGGGCTGGTTAGCCTCCGGCCCGGAGGCGTCGAGGGAGAATTCCTGCATCTCGAGTATGCCGATGGCGACAAGCTGTATGTGCCGGTTCATGCACTCAACCTGATTTCCCGCTATACCGGCGCCGCGCCGGAGAATGCGCCGCTGCACAAGCTGGGCAGCGATCAGTGGGCGAAAGCGCGGCGACGCGCGAGCGACCGGATTCGCGACGCAGCGGCCGAGTTGCTGGACGTGTACGCAAGACGCGCCGCCCGGCCGGGGCACCGCTTTCACTGGCCGGAAGCGGAGTACCGGGCATTCGAGGAGGGCTTCCCGTTCGAGCCGACGGAGGACCAGGCACGCACCATCAACGAAGTCCTGCAGGACCTCGCCAGCGGCACACCGATGGACCGCGTTGTCTGCGGGGACGTGGGCTTCGGCAAGACCGAGGTCGCCTTGCGCGCGACCTTTGCCGCGGTTCACAGCGACAAGCAAGTGGCCATCCTCGTACCGACGACTTTGCTCGCGCAACAACACGGGCAGACCTTTCAGGACCGGTTTGCCGACTGGCCGGTCCGCGTCGAAGTGCTGTCTCGATTCCGCTCGAAAAAGGAAGTCGACCGCATCGTCGAAGGAATGCGCAGCGGTACTGTCGATGTTGTCATTGGTACGCACCGACTGCTGCAACATACACGGGACTTTCGCGATATCGGCCTCGTCATTGTCGATGAAGAGCATCGCTTCGGCGTGCGGCACAAGGAGGCAATCAAGGCCCTGCGGAGTACCGTTGACGTGCTGACACTCACGGCAACACCTATTCCGCGCACGCTGAACATGGCCCTTGGCGGCCTGCGTGAAATGTCTTTGATAACTACGCCACCGGTCGGGCGACTCGCCGTCAAGACTTTTGTCGGCGAATGGAACGACGTGGTCATCCGCGAGGCATTGCTGCGCGAAATTCGTCGCGGCGGCCAGGTGTACTTCATACACAACAGGGTCGAGGACATCCGCCGCATCGAGCAACAACTCACAAAGCTGGTGCCGGAAGCCACGATACGCGTAGGCCATGGGCAAATGCCGGAACGGGAACTCGAGCAGGTGATGCTGGATTTCTACCATCGCCGGTTCAATGTCCTGTTATGCACGACGATCGTCGAAAGCGGCATCGATGTGCCGACTGCCAATACCATCATTATCAATCGTGCCGATCATCTTGGTCTGGCCCAACTCCACCAGCTGCGCGGAAGAGTCGGCCGCTCGCATCACCGTGCTTATGCGTATCTGATCGCGCCGCCGCGCGCCGCCATGACCGCCGATGCCATCAAGCGCCTGGAAGCCATCGATTCGCTCGAAGACCTGGGTTCGGGATTCATCCTGGCGACTCACGATCTGGAGATACGGGGCGCCGGCGAGTTGCTCGGCGACACGCAAAGCGGCCAGATTCAGGAGATCGGCTTCTCGCTGTATACGGAACTTCTCGGCCGGGCGGTCGCATCGTTGCGCATGGGCAAGGAGCCGGACCTGGATCGCCCCCTGAACGCCGGCGTGGACATCAACCTGCACCTGCCGGCGCTGCTGCCGGAAGATTACGTGCCGGATGTACACCTGCGACTCATGTTGTACAAGCGCATCGCCAGCGCCGAGACGGCGGAAGCCCTGCGCGAGCTGCAAGTGGAGCTGATCGACCGATTCGGCCTGTTACCCGCCGCCGCAAAGAACCTGGTTCGCGTGGCGGAAATCAAGATTCAGGCTTCGGCCCTGGGGTTGGAGAAAATCGATGCCGCGGACGCGGGCGGGTACCTCCTGTTCGGCAGGGACTCGCGCGTCGATCCGCTGGTCCTGGTGCGGCTGGTGCAACGTGAAGGACATGCCTATCGTATGCAGGGTGCACATCGATTACAGTTCCGGCTGGAGATGAACACGCCGGAAAAGCGGTTCCTGGCGGTGGAATCGTTGCTTCGCGAACTTGCAAGGTCCGATACCATCGCCAAAGTGGCTACGGGTTGAACGATATGCGAAAAATCCTCTCGGCGGTTGCGCTGTGGCTGCTTTGCGCTGTCCCCGGCAGCCGCGCGCAGCTGGTATCGCCGGATGCTCCGGACGCAGCGGCTGAAACGCCGCGACGCTATACGGTGGAAATTATCGTATTCGAGTACGCCGAGAGCGCGCGGACCGGCAATGAAATATTCGTTGCCGAACCCGTCGAGCCGGTGCCCGATGTTGCGACGGAAGGCGTACCCGAGTTTACCGACATCCCGCAAGCCGTCGAGGCCGACGTCCTGGCGGGCAAACCGGCGCTAACGGAAATTCCCGTGTCGCGTCAGATCGAGTTGTCATTGCTCCGACCGGAGCAATACACCATGCGTGAAATCTATGGCAGGTTGCAGGCCCTCGATGCCTACAAGCCGATCATGCACACCGCATGGACGCAGACGACGGTCGAAAAGGACCTCGCACCGCCAATCCGCTTGCGTATGCTCGGCCGGGCGCCACTTGGCCTCGACGGCCAACTGACCCTGTACCTGAGCCGCTATCTGCACCTGGTGGTGGACCTGGCGCTGGATGCGGAACCGTCGGCGCAGCCTGAGGGCGATCCTTTCGACACCGCCGACGCAGCATCGCAGGGTGCCTACATCTTCTCCGACAAGCCCGAGCTGCAGCCGTCCAGGGTACGTTACAGGATCTTCGAGGACAGGATCTTCAAAAGCGGCGACCTGCGCTACTTCGATCATCCGAAGTTCGGCGTGCTTGCCAGGGTGACTCGCGACGAGGCTGGCGAACCGGATGCCGGACAATCCGGGGCGGTGCCGGCCGGGTCCGGCGGATTGTAAATCAGTCCCCCAGTACGCTGCGCAGGAACGCCTCGGCATGTCGTGCGTCGCCATCCGCGGGCACCACCGCGACCCGGTACGACACGGTAACATGACGCGCCGTCTTTGAGCGTGGATGATGCAGGCCGAGCTCTTTCACGGCAGCTGCGATCCTGGCAGCAAAATCCGTGACCCCGGCTTCCGACGATGCATGCGCCAGAACCAGCATGGTCGAATCGTCGATTCGTGCGGCGACATCGCTGGCGCGCCGCAGGCAACGCCGTATTGCCTGCGCTACCCGCCGCAAACAGGAATCCGTTGCGTGGCGCCCGAACACTTCCAGGTAGGCGCTGAAATCGTCGAGCCGGAATGCAACCAGCGCCAGCGAGGAGTGTTCCCGGGCGGCTACCGCCCAGTCGTGCACCAGCACGTCGCGAAACGCTTTCTCATTGAGCAGCCCGGTCACCGGGTCGTCGCGTGACAGGTCCCGGATGCGGCGCTTTGCCTTGACCAGCTCACGGTGAACCTCGCCGTCCGCGTTCGCACCACCGCCGGCGCCACGCCAGTAGGCAACGTAGTAACGATTGGGCGTGGCGGGCAGCTGCACCGGGCGCAACACGAGCAGGTACTCCCGGCCGAAAAGGTCCACCGCTACGCTCGTTTCCTGGCCGGCACGAACGGTTTCACTGATCTCGAGCGCCAGTTCGCGGCCAACCAGTTTTTCGATGACATCGGCGAAAGGCTGCTTGATGACGGAAGGCGCGCGCGCGATCGCGTCGAAGGCCGGATTGCACAGCACCACCGGCCAATCCGCACTGTCGACCTGGGCGGCGAGCATCGGCTCCGCACTTCCGCGGATCAGTTGTTCCAGAAGGTCGCGCTGCAACTTGTCCGTCATAGACTCGCAGTCCTCAGTACACGGCGTGAAAAAACTGTCGCAGCACTTTCATCGATTGCATCTTGGCTGTCGCGGTGTGGGCTTCCAGGTCTTCATGAATCCCGGACTGGCCGCAGCCGGCGGCATGATTGACGATCAACGACAGGCAGGCATAGCGTATGCCGAGCTCCATCGCGAGCGAAGCCTCGGGCATCGCCGTCATGCCGACGAAATCCGCGCCGTCACGTGCCAGTCGCCTGACCTCCGCCGCGGTCTCCAGGCGCGGCCCCTGCGTGACCGCGTACACCCCCCCATCGTGACAGGCAACGCCCGCACTTTCCGCCGCGTCCAGAATTCTTTGCCTGAGCTCACCGCAGAATGGTTCCGTGAAATCAATGTGTTCGAGATTATCGGAATTGCCGTCGTGGATACTGTGACCCCGTCCCCAGGTATAGTCCATGAGCTGCGCCGGAACGGCGAGCTGACCCGGCATGAGTTGACTGCCGATCACGCCGACCGTATTCAATGCCACCACGTGGCTGACCCCGAGTTTGCGCAGTGCTGCCATGTTGGCGCGGTAGTTGACCCTGTGCGCCGGTATGCGCAGATCGTCGCCATGTCGCGCGATCAGGAACACCTTGTGGTCGCCATACTCGAGCTCCCGTACAGGGCTCGAGGTTTCCCCGTAGTCCGTTTCCACAGCCAGGGTCGCCGAGTCCGCACCGAATTCCCGAAAACCGCTGCCCGCAATCAGTGCGTACTGCGTCGAGCTGCGCATTTTTGCCGGTGTTTTCGTCATGCATCGAGTTCGAGCGGCGGCCGTTCGAGCCAGCGGCCGAAGGTTGCCGATGCGTGCTGCCATTCATCGCTCGCCAGCAGGGTCTCACGCATGACCGTACCTGTGCCATGCAGCCTGGCCAGCCGCACCAGGGACAGCGGATTCGAATAATTGTCCAGCGCAGCGACGGTTGCCGCCGCGGCCGGCCGGTCGTTGCAAACCAGCACCATGTCGCAACCGGCATCGAGAGCCTTTCGCGCCCTGTCCGGCATGGACCCGAAACTGGCCGTCGCCTTCATGCTGAGATCGTCGCAGAATACGGCCCCGTCAAAGCCGAGCTGGGCACGCAGCTGTTGGCGTATCCACTGCGCCGAGAATCCTGCCGGCAGGCTGTCGATCTCCGGGTAGACGACGTGTGCCAGCATGACCCCGGCAATACGCCGGTTGGCTATGAGTCGCTCGTAGGGCCGCATGTCGTCGAGGATGTCGCTGTACTCGCGCCGGTCCACCGGCAACTTCTCGTGCGAATCAGCCACTACGGCCCCGTGGCCGGGAAAGTGCTTGGCTACCGCCGCCATACCGGCCGACCGCAGGCCGCTGCAAAACGCTCCCGCAAGGCTCGCGACGACTTCGGGATCGGCATGAAAGGCGCGATCGCCGATGACCGTGCTGGCACCGTAATCGAGATCGACACAGGGCGCGAAACAAAGGTCGATTGCTGCAGCCCGGAGCTCGGATGCTATGAGCCAGCCGGCCATCTTCGCGGCCTCGACAGCAGCGTCCGGGTCACGGTCGAACTCGATACCCAGACGCCGCATCGGCGGAATGGCACTGAAGCCCTTGCGAAACCGTTGCACGCGCCCACCCTCGTGGTCTACCGCAACCAGCACGGGCGGACTGCGCAGCGCCCGAATGGCGGACACCAGGTCGGACAGCTGTTCCGGAGACGCATAGTTTCGGCTGAAGAGAATCACGCCGCCTACGGCAGGTTCGCGCAATAACAAGCGGTCGGCCGGCGTCAGTTCCAGTCCTTCGATGTCCAGCATGACGGGTCCGAGCGCCATAATTCACTGCCTGACCAGGCCACAATCGACACCGAAGTTTCGGGACGCCAGGGACAGTCTCACGTATACGCCTTAGGTTTTGACCTTAACTTATTGTTTATATTACTTTTTCGAAAATACTGCAATCGATTCGACATGCGCCGTATGCGGGAACATGTCGATGATGCCGGCCGCCTCCAGCCTGTAACCGCGCCGGTGCACGAGTTCCTCCGTGTCCCTCGCAAGCGTCCCCGGATGGCAGGAGACATAGACGATGCGGGCGGCGCCGATATGCTCGATGTACTGCAGCACTTCGATGGCGCCTGCGCGGGCGGGATCGAGCAGCAGTTTGTCCCAGCTCCGGGTCAACCAGTTCTCGGTGCCA
>DATICC010000142.1:0-10564 GCA_035457045.1 Woeseiaceae bacterium
CGGCCGCGATTCAGCAGCTCTACGCCGGCTGGCAAAGCGCGGCGGCCGATACCCTGCAGCAGGCGCTCAATGACTTCCGCCAGCTGATGCAACGCTACCCGATGATCCCGGCACTGAAAGCGGTCATCGCCCGCTACACTCGCGACCCGGATTGGGGAACCGTCAGACCGCCGCTGGTCGAGCTCAACAGCGACCAGTACCAGGGCCTCGTGTCATTGCTGGAGGCCCGGGGATTCAGCATGCCGGGACGCTGCGACTGACCGTCTGCCTTATTCGCCCAGGCAGCGGTTCTCGATGTGCTTTTCGCGTTGCAACGGATCGTTCACGATCTTGTAGAAGTCGTCGATGTAACGAACCGCCGTCTCGCGATACCTGCCCTGCAACTCGTCCGGCAACAAGGCGGACTGTATTTCGGCTCGCTCGGCATTGAAAAGTGCGACGGTCGCATCGAGGTGATCCATGTTCATGCAGCGGCCACGATAGAGGCGCTGCTTGACGGACTTCAGTCCCAGTGCGTCGGCGGGGCTCGAATACTTGGTATAGATGATTCCGGATTGATCGAAATCGTAGGGTATGACCAGCCATCCGGTCTCGGCGCCGGGCGGTATGACGACTTTGCCGTTGTGGCAGCATCCTTCCTCGTCCGGTCCTTTCAAAGTCGACCAGTCCGTATTGCCGATCAGGTACTGAAAAAGCGCAAACAAGCTTGCGTATTCCGAATCGAGCTGCCTGGGATTGATGATACTGATATCGTGCTTCTGCATGCCGAGGCGGTCGGCGAGTTCGTTGTCCGACTCGAGAAAGAACGCGCTCGCGATGATGTCCTTCTTCTTTCCCAGCGAGTCGCGGTAGGTGGCATTGATCAACCTCACGCGAAAAGACTGCTCCGTCAGCACGTTGAATGCGCGATAAATACCGAACTCCTGCAACAGGTAGCGCTGGTATAGCGCCCCGCTGCGGCATTGCGTAACGATCTTGATTTTCTTCTGCCCTTCGAACAGCGTGCCGTCCTTATCCTGTCCCTTGAAGTTTGCCGACAGCGGCGGAAAGTGGCAGTACTCCAGTCGCGACTTGCCGCGAGTGGTCATGGTCAGCCCGACCCTGACAGGCGCGCCGTTCTCATCCGTGTAATGAACGCTGCCCTCCACGACGGGGCGGTCGTCCGCATTTGAAATGATTTCGCCCGTGGGAAACTCGAAAACCAGGTCCAGCGGCGTATCGACCGCAAACAGCCGCGTCTCGTCTGCCGCGCAGATCGCGGGGAAGGTGAGCAGTAGTACAACGAACCGCATTTTCATCGATCAGGCTATCCACGCCCTGGCGGCGGACTTTCTCGAATACCACACGAGAAACACGGCGATGATGAGGACCAGCGCAGGCAGTACCAGCTGGGCGCCGCCGAAGATGTCCAACCCGCTGGCCAGGACGAACGCATGAAAATGTTGACCGAGAACTCCAGCGAGCGACACGACGAAGACCGGGACGGCCCACAACTTGCGCAACAAAAGCAGGAGGCTGCCCAGCAGGCCGCCGATCACGGCCGCTGCAAACGCGCCGTTGGCCCAGGCCGGCATCGATTCATAGAACATGCGCTGCGCCTCGGGAAGCTTCATCAATGCCTCCTCGGTAACGGTCATGTGCGCAACGAAAGAAGCTACTCCCAGCAGGTTCCAGACAAGCGCCCCCCAGGAAATGATCCAAAACGATCGCGGTATCGCATCCTGCACTCTCTCGGACATGTGAGCCCCCCCTTGGTAATGTTTTTGTAGCGGAAGCCGCCGCAACATGATCCGCTTGCGGGTCGGCCATTTCAATACCGGGGATGGCTGTTTGAACTTACCTCTTTGCCAGCGCCGCGCATGCGCTTTTGCGAAAGCACGTGGTCAGGTGGTCGTTCACCATGCCCGTCGCCTGCATGTGTGCATACATTATGGTGCTTCCGACGAACTTGAAGCCGCGCTGTTTCAAATCCTTGCTCATCGCGTCGGACTCCGGTGAGGTCGCCGGCACTTCCGACTGCAGGCGGAAGCGGTTCTGTCGTGGTTTGCCGTCCACGAAACGCCAGATGTAATTGCAGAAACCGTCGAACTCTTCCTGGACGGCGAGAAACGCCTTTGCATTGGACACCGCAGCTTCAACCTTCAGCCTGTTACGCACGATGCCGGGGTCCAGGAGTATCTTCGCGATGCGCTTTTGCGTAAACCGGGCGACCTTCGTGGCATCGAAGTCGGCGAAGTTCCTGCGATAACCCTGCCGCTTGTTGAGAACCGTGGACCAGCTGAGTCCGGCCTGGGCGCTTTCGAGAATCATGAACTCGAATTGCTTCGCGTCATCCCATACAGGGACCCCCCATTCCGTGTCGTGATACTCGATGTACAGAGGGCTGGTCTCGCCCGCCCAGTTGCAACGTTTGATTTTCTTTTTCATTTGGGGCAATCCGGAAGTGTGATAGTTGCCGGTGCTGGCTCCGCTAGATTAGCAGCAAGCTCACCTTCCGGCATTCCGCAAAACCGCCCGAATCATGCCGTTTCGCGCGGCCGGGTCGCCTGCAGTGCAGGCTCCGACACCGCAAGCCCGAAGCCGGCGGCGCGGCGGCATGCCTTGCGAGCGAGTTAAGATTTCCGAGCGAGAAAGGCATGGCGTCGGGTCGCCGGCGTGCCACGTACAATCAGCATCGCAGTCGCCCGCAATGCGGGCTCCTACAGGTCAGGACCCGTCGCCCAAACAAAAAAGCCCGCCGTTGCCGGCGGGCTTTCTGTTTGAGGCATGGTTAAGGTATTAAACCGACCCGCCGCACTTGCCTTCGCCGCATTTGCCTTCGGCGTCCTTGTCTTCCTTGTCGCCACCGCAGCTGCCCTCGGCATCCTTGTCACCGCCACAGCTTCCTTCCGCGTCCTTGTCGTCGCCGCAGGTGCCTTCGGCGTCCTTGTCTTCCTTGTCGCCGCCGCAGCTGCCTTCTGCCTTCTCACCCTTGTCACCACCGCAGCTGCCTTCGGCCTTGTCCTTGTCACCCTTGTCACCGCCGCAGTTTCCCTCGCCGGCGCCGAGCATGTAGCCGGCACTCAGCGTGGTCATTGCGAACGGGCTGACGCCCGTATCGGCACTGGCTGTGCCGGCGATGCCGAAACTTCCGGCCAACGCGAGGCCGACGGCGACTGCTACGGGTTTTGCTACCTTGTTGTCTGACATGTATTTCTCCTGTCTCTGGTCATGATGCCCGACCCGGGCATGGGTTGTTGCCCGTCCCCCGGGCTAAAAAAAACCGGTGCGATCTCAGGTCTTCCAATGCACCGCACTTGCTACCTGTTGTTCAATTTTCTCCAGCGATTCCTCGCGCTCGCCGATCACAGCAATACTGCCGCTGCCTACCGGCAATATGACACCCCTGACTCCCTCACCTTCGATCGGAAGCGGAGCCTCGATCATCTCCTCTGCGAGCAGCAGTATCGTCACGGGTCCCCGTTCGCCCTGGATCACGAGGTGTGGAACGAGATGTCCGTTGATCACGCAATTGGTGGCATAGGTCACGAGTCCCGGACTGGTATCCATGTCGGCGTTTGCACTGACCACCTTCTGCAGCCTTTCCGCGGGCACGGGCGTGTTGGTCACCAGCAGCGCCTGGGGCTCATGGTCCAGGTGCGCGAGGATCTCCGCTTCCAGCGTGGGGTAGCCCGTGTCACTGGTCAGCAATCGAATCCCGAGGACCGCCGCGATGGCCACACTTGCAGCGAGACCGAGCCACACCGGGGTGGATATCCTGCGATACGGCAAGGTGGTGACCTTGTCATCCTCCCCGAGCGGCGCAAGCTCCGGCATGCGGAGTTCGGGAACCTCGATTTCCAGCGCGCGCCCGATCAGTTTGTCCAGTGCCAGGATATCGCTGCGGAAAGTGGCACATTCGGTGCACTGCGCAACATGCGCGGCGGCTTCCGCCGACGACTTGCCGGGTTCCGATGCAAATGCCTCCCTGTATTGTTCGCAGTTCATGTCGTACTTCCGTGAATCTGTGCGCTGCCTTTTTCGTCGCCATCGAAAATCTGTTTGAGCCTGATCCGCGCCCGGTGCAGCCGTGTCAGCACGGCGCCCTGGCGCAGGTTCATCAGTTCTGCTATCTCGCCGGTGCTGTGGCCCAAGAGGACCTGCAGTACCAGCGGCTCGCGATACTCGTCATCCAGGCGAAAAATTGCCGTCCGCACCTCGTCGAGATCGCTGTCGTCGGTCGCCGCCAGCATGGCCGACTGCGATGCCGTCAACTCGTCGATGTCCACAGTCTCGAGGCGCCGCCTTTCGAAGTGCCTCGCGTTTTCACGCCGCACGATGGTCAGCAGCCAATGCTTGGCCGCCGCATCGTCGCGCAGCGCGTCCAGCGATTTCCAGGCCCTCAGCATCGCCTCCTGCACCACATCCTCGGCAATGGCCGGATCCCGGCTCAACCAGGCTGCGTAGCGGTACATGTCCTTATGCATCCCTGCCACCAGCCGGTCAAAACGCATTCTGCGCTCCGTGTGAGCGTTGCTATTTTTCATTGGAGATGACCCAGCCCCCAGGGGTTTTATTACCCGTCATGCCAATTTTGTGATTCAGGCGTGGAAACCCTGTCGAAAACCATGGAAAATCCGAGCGTTATGGCATATTGACATAGCTATGAGCGATCTCACCCGGTCCAGGTTCCCTCGAACTCGCCTGCGGCGCACCCGACGCAACGCCGCCCTTAGGGGCCTCGTGGCCGAGAACGGACTGCGGGCTGCCGATCTCATTTACCCGTTGTTCGTGCAGGATGGCAAGGGCCGCGCAGTCGCCGTGCCATCCATGCCCGGCGTGGAGCGGCGCAACCTGGACGGGACCTTGCGGGAAGCGGCCGCGGCTGCCGAACTGGGCATCACGGCCATTGCCCTGTTTCCTGTAATCGACAGCTCCCACAAAACGGCCGACGGCAGTGCCTGCGCCCATCCGGACGGGCTGGTGCAGAGAACCGTTCGGGCCTTGCACAAGGAACTCCCCGACCTCGTCATCGTTACCGATGTCGCCCTCGATCCGTACACGACCCACGGGCAGGACGGCATCATCAATGACGCCGGCTATGTACTGAATGACGAGACGGTTGCCATGCTGGTTCGCCAGGCCTTGTCCCATGCGGAGGCCGGTGCCGACATCGTCGCGCCCTCCGACATGATGGATGGGCGCATCGGCGCGATCCGCGACGCACTGGAAGACAAGCAGCATCGCAATACGCTGATACTCGCCTACGCCGCCAAGTATGCATCCTGTTTCTACGGGCCGTTCCGCGATGCAGTCGGTTCGGCGGCTACGCTCGGCAAGAGCGACAAGCGGAATTACCAGATGGATCCGGCGAACACCGACGAAGCCTTGCGCGAAGTCGGTATGGATATCGCCGAAGGTGCGGATATCGTCATGGTGAAACCCGCACTGCCTTACCTCGACATCATCCGCCGCGTGCGCGAAGAATTCCGCGTCCCGACTTTCGCCTACCAGGTCAGCGGTGAGTACGCGATGATCAAGGCAGCCGCTGCAAATGGCTGGCTCGATGAGCGCGATGCAGTGCTCGAATCCCTGTTGTCGATCAAGCGAGCAGGCGCCCATGCGATCCTCAGTTATTTTTCCATGGATGCGGCCCGCTGGCTGAGGGAAAGTGGCTAGCGTCATTGACCGTTACGGAGTGATGGGCTATCCGGTATCGCACAGCCGTTCACCGGTGATTCACCGGTTGTTTGCCTTGCAGACCGGCCAGGATATCCAGTACGAATTGCTGCAGGTCGCGCCGGAGAAGCTCGACAGCGCTGTGGCGCAATTCCAGCGTACCGGCGGCAAGGGACTGAACATCACCGTGCCGCACAAGACCGAAGTGCTGCGACTGGCGGACCAGCTCAGTGAACGCGCGCATGTTGCCGGGGCGGTGAACACCCTGATGTTTCGGGACGGCTCCGTATTCGGTGACAACACGGATGGCGTAGGCCTGTTGCGCGACCTGACCGGCAACCTGGGCCTCGACCTGCGCGGAAGCAGCATCCTGATATTGGGCGCGGGCGGTGCAACACGAGGCATCGTCGGGCCGCTGCTGGAATCCAAACCTGCCTCCCTCTGTATCGCGAACAGGACACTGACCAAGGCCCGTGAACTTGCCGAGCAATTCTCGTCGACAGGTCCGGTGACTGCATACCGTTTCACCGAGATCCCGGAGTCTGCGCATTTCTCGCTGATCATCAATGCAACTTCCGCCGGCCTGGCGGGCGAGACGCCGCCGTACCCGGCTGCGGCGGTGAGCGAAGGCTGCGTGTGTTACGACCTGTCGTACGGGCTGACGCCGACACCGTTCAGCCGCTGGGCGGCGCAACACGGTGCCGGCAGGTCGGTCATGGGCTGGGGGATGCTGGTCGAACAGGCAGCGGAATCGTTTCACCTCTGGCGCGGCGTGAGGCCGGATACCGCCGTGGTACTGAAGCAGATATCCGTCAGCGCATCGTAACCAGCTCTTCTGCGCTGGTCGGATGTATCGCGACCGTGTCGTCGAAATCCGCTTTCGTTGCGCCCATCCGGATCGCGACCGCAAAGCCCTGCAGGATTTCGTCTGCGCTCTCACCGATGAGATGACAGCCGACGATTTTCTCGCTGGCTCCTGTTGTAACGAGCTTCATCGATGACCGGATCTTGCGTTCGCCCAGCGCATACAACATCGAGGTGAATCGCGAGGTATAGATCTTCACGTCGTCGCCGAAATGCTGACGCGCCTCGGTCTCCGTCATGCCGACGGTGCCGATAGGCGGATGGGAAAAAATCACGGTCGGAATATTCTGGTAGTCCAGATGCCGGTCCGGCATGCCCCCGTAAAGGCGATCGGCGAGTCGCCTGCCTGCTGCGATGGCGACCGGAGTCAGCGCTGCGCGGCCCGTGACATCGCCGATGGCAAAGATATTCCGTATGTTCGTACACTGGTAGTCGTCCACACGGACGAAGCCATGGCTGTCGGTACGGACCCCTGCTTCCGCCAGGTTGAGGCGGGCCGAGTTCGGCGACCGGCCGACTGCCCACACGACCGCATCGAATGGCCCGAAAGTCCTGCCGTCCGCGGCGGTGAGCGCAAGTCCGGCACCGGTCCGTTGCAAAGATTGCGGTACTACGCCGGTCTGCAGGCGGATGCCATCCTCCTGCATCGCTTTTCGCAACTCGTCCTGCAGCATGACATCGAAGCTGCGCAGCACGCTGTCCAGTCGCACGAGTACCGTGGTCTCCGACCCCAGCGCGTTGAAAACACCGGCAAGTTCCATGGACACGTAACCGCTCCCTACCAGCGCAACCCGTCGCGGCCTCTCCTCAAGTTGAAAAAAACCGTCGGACGTAATGCCATGCCGCGCACCTGGAACTTCTGGCACGATCGGGAAGCCGCCCGTTGCCAGCACGATGTTGTCCGCCGTGAGCGTGCCACCGCCGTGAGCAATGGTATGGGCATCGACAAGCCTGGCCACACCGCGGATCAGGCTGACCTCGCGTTTCTCCAGGTTGCCCTCATAGATAACATTCAGGCGCCGGATGAAAGCGTCTCGCCGTGACTTCAGTTCGCTCCAGCTATGGCCGTTCACCGACACATCGAAGCCGAAAGTCTCGGCGTGGCGCAGCAGCTGCGCATGGTGTGCGCTATACCACATAATCTTTTTTGGCACGCAACCGGCATTGACGCAGGTCCCGCCGAGCGGGCCTGCTTCTATTACAGTCGCTTTTGCCCCGTACTCCGCAGCTCGTTGCGCAACGGCCAGCCCGCCGCTGCCGCCGCCGATAACGGCCAGGTCAAATTGTCTTTTCACCCTGCTTTCCTCTGGCGCTGCCGGGCAGTCCCGGCGATTGTCCGTTCAGTCCTTGTGGTAACATCCGACCGCTTGTGAAAACGTGAGTTATATGACGAACCCATTACTGGACACATCCACGCTGCCCCGTTTCGACGAAATCGAGGCGCGTCACGTACTCCCGGCGCTCGAACAGCTTATCGCAGAGCATCGCGCAAAACTCGATACCTTGCTCGATGATCCCCTGGTGAAAGACTTTGATTCGCTGGTCGTGCCGCTGGAGTCGATGAGCCATGAACTCAGCCGGGTGTGGTCGCCGGTATCGCATTTGCAGAGCGTGCTTGGCGACCCTGAGTGGCGCGAAGTGTACGACAGGGCCTTGCCGCTGATCACCGAACACGGCGCCGAAGTATCACAGAACACTCGCCTGCAACAGGCTTACCAGCGTATCGCAGACGCCTTGCCGGACACGGCGACGGCGGCACAGAGGATGCTGCTCGAGCAGGAGCTGCGCGATTTCCGCCTCGCCGGCGTCGCGCTGCCGGATGCAGAGAAGGCCCGCTACCGTGAACTCGTGCAGGAGCTCGCCTCGGTGCAGGCGCAGTTCGAGCACAATGTTCAGGACGCCGCCGACGACTGGTCGTTTCACACTGAATACGCTGCACTGCTCGACGGGTTGCCTGCGCATGTGCTGGAGCAGGCCGCCGTGGAGGCGCGCCGACGCGGTTTGTCGGGTTGGTGGCTGCCGCTTGATGCACCGACTTATGTCGATGTGGTTACGCATGCGGACAGTCGCGAGTTGCGGCATCGCTTCTACAAGGCCTGGTCCACGCGCGCATCGGACCAGGGCAAGAAGGATTGGGACAACAGCGACAACATCAGGAAGATCCTCACGCTGCGCGGCGACATCGCAAAGCTGGTCGGATTCGATAATTATGCCGAGTATTCACTGGCCACGAAGATGGCCACGACCACACGCGCCGTCATCGATTTCCTGGAGCAGCTCGCTTCCCACACGAAGGAAGCCGCACTGGCCGAACTGGACAGGATCCAGGGCATGGCCGCACATCCGATCGAAGCCTGGGACACGGCCTATTACCTCGAGAAACTCAAACAGCAGCAATACGCGATCTCGGAGGAAGCTCTGCGCCAGTACTTTCCGGTAAACCGCGTCAAGCAAGGTCTTTTCGATCTCGCCAGCCGCCTCTACGGCGTCGTGCTGACGCCCAATGACCAGATCAGCGTCTGGCACGAGTCCGTTTCCTACTTCGACGTAGCCGATGAAAGCGGCACGATCATCGGCGGTTTTTATACGGACCTTTTTGCCCGCAGCGGCAAACGTAGTGGTGCGTGGATCGACGAATGCGTCGCGCGCAAGAACCTGGCCGGCGAGAATGTGCTGCCGGTCGGCTACCTGGTGTGCAATTTCGCTCGTCCGGACGAAAACGGCGTGTCGCTGCTGACGCACAACGATGTGCTTACGTTCTTTCACGAGTTCGGGCACATGCTCCACCATCTCCTGACGAAGGTCGATTATCCCAGCCTCGCCGGCATCAACGGTGTGCCCTGGGATGCCGTCGAGTTGCCAAGCCAGTTCATGGAAAACTTTGCCTGGTACTACGACGTGCTGGTCAGGTCATCGGCGCACCACCGCAGCGGCGAAGTGTTGCCGGAGGAAATGCACAGGAAGCTGGATGAGAGCCGGCACCTGGGCGCCGCGCTGTCCATGCTGCGCCAGATTGAGTTTGCACTGTTCGATTTTCGCCTCCATACCGAGCACCACGAAGGCATCGACGTGATGAAGGTGCTGAACGAGGTCCGAACCGAAGTCGGCCTGGTGCGTCACCCGCAGTACAACCGCATGCCGCACGCGTTCTCGCATGTCTTCGCCGGAGGTTACGCCGCCGGCTACTACAGTTACAAATGGGCCGAAGTTCTCGCGGCAGATGCGTTTGCCGCGTTCGAGGAGTCTGGAATTTTCCACAAACCAACGGCAGCCCGGTTTCGCAGCGAGATCCTCGAAGTCGGCGGCAGTCGCGACTTCATGCAGGCATTTGTGGCGTTTCGCGGACGACAACCAACCATCGATGCCTTGTTGCGTCACAGCGGGATAGGCAAAGCGGCTTGAAGCTTGCAACCTGGAACGTGAATTCGCTGGGCGTGCGATTGCCACATGTCATCGAGTGGCTTGGCAATGAGTCGCCGGACGTGCTGGTCATGCAGGAGATCAAGCAGCTCACCGAGGCTTTTCCCGCCGCGGCGTTCTCGGAGCTGGGCTACCACACGGTTGCCAATGGCCAGAAAACCTATAACGGTGTCGCCATAGCCAGCCGGAAACCGTCGTCGGACCACGTCGTCGAGATCCCCGACTTCGGAGACCCGCAGCGACGTATGCTGGCCGCCAGCATCGACGGTGTACGGATCGTCAATCTGTACGTGCCTAATGGCAGCAGCGTCGGTTCCGAAAAATACGAATACAAGCTCAAGTGGCTTGCTGCACTGCGTGATTATCTCGCCGCAGAGCTCAGGCAGCACGACAGGCTCGTCGTGCTCGGCGATTTCAACATTGCGCCGGAGGATCGCGACGTCTACGACCCGGCCAAATGGGGTGACGACATTCTGTGCAGCCCGGATGAACGCAAAGCATTGCGAAAGTTGCTCGAACTCGGCCTGTCGGATGTCTACCGCCAGTTCGAACAGCCGGCGGCGAGCTTCAGCTGGTGGGATTACCGCGCGGCGGGATTCCGGCGCAATGCCGGCTTGCGCAT
>DATICC010000143.1:0-3647 GCA_035457045.1 Woeseiaceae bacterium
ATGACCGCGCCGAAGCCGCAGCTCATGCAGTCGAGGAACGACATGCTGAAGACCTCCATGCCGCGGCGTTTTCTAGCCATTGCTCTCGTCCGTCGTGATCATCAGGAACTCGAATCCGGGAGAACCTATCCGCACCGCATCGCCGGCCTGTAAAACGGCGGAACTGCTGATCCGGTGACCATTGAGAAACGTTCCATAGCGGCTGTGGTCCTGCAACAATACCTGGCCGTCCTGCAGTACCAGCGAACAGTGGAGCCTCGATACGCCCGGCATGTCCGAGTCCACCACCACCGCGCGGCCTTCGCCTGCTTCCTGAGACCCTATATTGAGTGGAGAATTCCCGATCTCATAGGCGGTATGCCCGTACAGCAGGTGTGTCGGCGCGCCAGCCCTGGCAGTTACCGATGGCTCGACCACGACCTCCACCGGCGACTGGTCCCAGGGCAGCGCGCGGAGCAGGCTTACACCGCCCGAGGGGCTGCGGCTGCGCAACCGGGACAAGGCGCCGCGGGCGGTTGCGCCGGCTTCGAGCACGTACACTTCGCCACCGACGCGGGCCTTCAGCATGTCCGCCAGCCCGGGCAGCCTTGCGACCCGGTCCGTGATCTGGATTGCCGGCAGTTCCCCTGCCCGGTAAAGCGCGCGGAGCCGGCTCGCGAGCTGCTGGTACACCGGTGCCGCGTGCGCAATCAATGCCAGCGACTCGATACTGGCCGTGTAACTGGCGCCGGCATACTCGATGCCGAGCTCGACACGCTCCTGGCCCGCGGCCCTGGACAACCAGCCGCCAAGGCGGTTCAAGAGCAGTTGTTCGGTCTCGGCGGTGTGCAACGGGTCGAAGCGCGACTGCTTGACGAATTCCTCGGCGATCGCCCGGATCCAGGTGTCGTAGAGCACGTAGACGCCGCAGTCATCGAGCAGCTCGGATTTCTCGACCTGCACCTGCCCAGGCTGGGTGAGCCGGGTGAGTGATGCGCTATGCAGGCTCATGTCGACATGTACTGGCACCGCATTGCGATACTCGCGGCGGGTCGCGGCGACGGCGGCATCGACCAGCCCTGTCACGATCATCCCGAGTTCTGCCGCGATGCCGAGCAGCAAAGCGAGGTTCGGCACCCCCATGTACGCCGGTATCGCGAAGATGATTTCGATGTCGCGAGCACCGGCGGCAATGCACATCTGCTCGAGTTGCCGGCTCGCGAGATCGGCGGAGGTCAGGTAGCTGAATCGTTTGTCGGCGATGGGCTCCGCGCGCAGCTCGGACCAGTAGCGATGCTGGATGCTGCGCGGGCTCACCCGTGCTTTTGCGAACGCCTTGTTGCCGGTCGACAACTGGTCGTCCTCGAGCAGTGCAAATCCGGGTTCCCGATAGACGATGCGTTCGCTGTCCAGCAGCGTAATGCCGGCATCGTTGATGTGTGCTGCGTAGCGGCCCATGGCGGTCCCCGGCTAATTGCTCAGTCGGACTTCATGTGCCTGATCAATTTGTCGTCGAGGTAGATTTCACTGTCGAATACGAGTCGCTCCTGCATCAGCTGCAACTGGTAGATGAGAAACATGAGGACAATACTGATCAGCAGCGCGATGAAGGTCGAGTTGAACGCAACACCCAGGCTTTGCGTTACACCCGCGATATCGCCCTGGACCGCCTTGTTCGCCTGGGCCAGTGCTTCACCGATACCTCGTACCGTGCCGATGAATCCGATGGACGGAATTGCCCAGGAAATGTAACGGATCATGGACAATTCCGAATCGAGGCGATTGGCTTCGGACTCGAATATCGTGTGCGTACTGCTCGACACATCCTGGATATTGCGAGTCGTGCTGAAGCGCCGCAAAGCGGCCAGCAAAGCCCGCGGCAACAGGCTTTTCTGGTCTTCGTCCGGCAACGCCTGGACCTGGCGCGCGAACTCGCGGGTATCCTCAGGCAGGATCCGCATGCCCTCGGCAATCGACACCAGTTCGACCTCCAGCAATCGCCGCTCGCGCATCAATGTGCGCGCCTTGTAGCCCAGGATCGCCATCGCCCAGAACATCAGGATGAAGCAGGACTCCTGTTCCGGGTCCTTGATCAGGACCCAGGTCGAGCGCTCTGCCACATAGTCGGGGTTCGCCTTGGATTCGATGGCCTGCTGTTCCATGTCCTGTTGTGCGTTCGGCAATACTACGGACACGTAGTAGGCGTGGACGACGATGATCGAAATGATCAGCGCGAACAACTGCACGACGAATTCAACCGGTATGTTCTTTTTCTTCATCAAAGACTCTCGACTGTTGGCGACCGCATGGGCTTGAACGGTCAGATATTGGACGGGAAGGGTATCGGCTCGTCTGCCGGAATTTCCTCCGTGGGAATGAAGTCGTCCTCATCCTCTTCATAGGTCTGCTCGTCAAGGTCGGCGTCCTCGATATCCTCGGCCGTCTCGTCGGCACCTTCCGCGTCGGCCTCGTCCGCCGTCGCATCGTCCACGGGCGCTTCGTCCACCGTGGCATCGCCGGCCGTGGCGGCGGCCTCCGATTCCTCGCCGGAATCCCCCGGCTGCTGCGACGCCGCCGGCGCCGCCAGCAGGGCTGCCAGCAGGAGTGCCGGGAAGTATGGCCGTGAATTCAACAACATGGACTTGAACAAGGGACTGTCACCCTGGCTTGTGAATGGCGGTTTGGACAATACGCCTGGGCTATCGTCGCACACAAATTCAGTCCACCGATCGTGCGAGGCGGAAACCCACGTCGACCCGGCCGTTGTTCCCGTAGTCGCGATAGCTGTAGCGCAGTTCGGTCACCCCGGCATGCCGCCAGCTCGAGCCCCGGATGACCCGGTTCGCGCCGCGCTCCGGCCCGGTCGGGTCCTTCACGGGGTTCACCTGGCCCGGCGTAGGCACCGAGTAGTAATCCTGCACCCACTCGGCAACGTTACCGCCACCGTCATAGATGCCGAGGACATTGGCGACAAAGGTTCCGGCGGGCGATGTGGACGCGTAACCATCGTCGTAGCCGGGCAATACCGACGGCACCAGTTGCGACGCCGACTTGTCGGCGTAGTTGCCGCTGTCGCGGCGCGGTGGCAGGCGATCGCCCCAGGGAAAGATCATCGCCGTGCTGCGCGCCTGGTAGCGGATCGCCCACTCCCATTCCGCTTCCGTCGGCAGCCGGTAGCCGTTCGGGGTCGGCGACACCGGCTGCCATTGCTCGAATTTCTTGATGTAGGCAGGCGTCAGTCCTTCCTCGGCACTCAGCCAGTTGCAGTATTCCACGGCGTCGTTCCAGGAGACATTGACAACCGGATTCAGGTCGCCGGCCAGCGACGGGTGCAGCCCCTCGCCCGACACGTGGTCGGCGCGGAAGCGATTGAATTCCCGGTTCGTGACTTCCTTCGCGCCGATGAAAAATGCCCTGGTCAGCTGCACAGGCACGATCACTTCGTTGGCGCGGCGTCCCTGTTCGCGACGCGAAGAGCCCATGACGAATCCGCCCGGCTCGACTTTCACCAGCGCCTGCCCCTGTGAATTCGTGATCACGTTGGCCGCGCTTCTCGCCTGCACCTCCTCGTTCGAGAGCAGGCGGACCTGGATGGTCTGCGGATAGCCGGGCCGTGGAGTGACGCTTCGGCTGAAGGTCTGGAATCCGTCGAGACGCACTTCCAGCCG
>DATICC010000144.1:0-3724 GCA_035457045.1 Woeseiaceae bacterium
GCCACGGCCGTGTCGAGGTCGCCGGCTCCGCCAGCAAAAAAGCCGCAGTCACGGGATCAGGCGACAGGCTAGCCGTGGCCCGTCCGTAGCATCCGAAATCTGCAGCAAGGGTCAATGAGCAGCAACACCGGCATCCAGGAACAGCGACGCGACATCGGCGGAGGCATCGAATCCCCCGCGATGGCGCTTGCCGTCATCAGCCAGGAGCTGATGGAGACCATACGCAACGCCCACCTGGCTCTCGAGGATTGCGTGGATGGCCGCGGCGGCTCGGCGGCCCTGGTGCGTAGCGGGCAACTGCTGCACCAGGTCGCGGGTGCGCTGAAGATCACCGAGACCTATGGCGCCGCCCTGCTCGCGGAGGAAATGGACGAGGTCTGCAATTACCTGGCGAGCCTTCGGGCGGGCAAAGGGCGCGAGGACGGACTTGAAGCGCTGACGCGTGCAATGGTTCAGCTGCCGATCTACATCGAGCGCTTGCTGGGTGGCGGGCGCGACATAGCGCTCGTGCTGCTGCCGATGCTCAATGACCTGCGTGCGGCGCGCGGCCGGCCACTGCTTTCCGAAGGCACTTTGCTCCTGCTCAACCTTTCACCGGAGCGTAAAACGCCGGGCGGAAAAAAGAGAGAGGCAAGCGGTGAGGACCCGGTATTCGTCGCAACCAAGCTGCGGCCGAAATTCCAGCTGGCGTTGCTCGGCTGGATCAAAGGCGGAGAATCTGCCCGCCATCTCAAGACCCTGAGCAGTGTGGCGGCCGCAATGCAGAACGCGGCCAACCGCGACGACATGTTCCAGTTGTGGTGGGTCGTCGGCGGGGTCCTCGAATCATTGCAGAACGGGGGTCTCGAAACCTCTGTCGCACTGAAACGGCTGCTGGGCCAGGCCGACCGGCAGATGAAACTGATGATCGACAAGGGCACGGGCGTGTTCGACGAAAGTCCGGTGACCGATCTGCTGAATAACCTGCTCTACTACGTCGCGCGATCGAGCAACGCCGGTGAGCGCATCAGCGAGATCCGCGCCGCCTTCAATCTGTCCGACCTGTTGCCTGGCGATGAACAGGTCGAGCATGCGCGGGAAAAACTCTCCGCGCCGAGCGTCAAGCTCATGCAAACCGTGGGATCCGCCATCAAGGAGGATCTCGCGCGGGTCAAGGATGTGCTGGATATCTACGTTCGTACCGGCATGAGCAAGTCATCCGAACTGGTGCCGCAGCTCGACATGCTGAAAAAGATCAGCGACACGCTCGGAGTCCTGGGTCTCGGCGAACTGCGCGGCGACATCGAGACGGAGATCGAGTCCCTGAAAGCGATCGTGGAACGCGGCGGCGTCGCCAAAGAACAGACGATTATCGAAATCGCATCGACCTTGCTGAAGGTCGAAGACCGACTGGATCGGCAGCTGTTGCGGCTGATCGCTCCCGAGGAACCCATGGCACCGGGCGCAGACGGGAAGCCCATGGAGCCCGACGACCCGGAATACTCCGAGGTGGCCGAGGCCGTGATGCGTGAAAGCATCATCAATCTCGCACGCATCAAGGAGACATTTAGCCAGAGTCTGGCCTCACCGGGCGATTCCCAGGGTATCGATGCGATTCCGGCACTCATCCGGGGCATCAAGGCGGGACTCATGATGCTGAACAAGACGCGCGCGATGGAGGTCGTCGACCGCGTTGGCAACCTGTTGCTGCTTTCGTTACGCGGCAGCGGGCCGCGTCGCCTGACGCAGAAAGAGACCGATCGACTGGCCGATGCGATCGTCAGCATCGAGTACTACATGGAGACGGTAAAAGCAGGTCGCCGGGAGCCGTGGTACATGCTGGACAATGCGGAAGCCTGTCTGGCCGTCCTGCGCGACCTCGAGACGCGCCTGAAGAAGGAGAAGACCGAGGAATCGCCGGCCTCGCAAACCCTGAGAGTGTCACGCGCCGAACTCGCCGCCGCGGCCCAGCCAGCGGTCGGGAAAATGCAGGCGACCGAAGTCATGCCGATGCAGGTCGTGTCTCGCCGGGCCGAGCACCTCGACCCCGAACTGCTGGAGCTGTTTATCGAGGAAGCCAAGGAGGAAATCACATCCATCAAGCGCAATCTGCCGCAATGGGCGGAAGCGCCGGATGACATGGAGACGCTCATAACGGTACGTCGTTCCTTCCATACACTCAAGGGCAGCGGGCGCATGGTCGGTGCCGAGCGCATCGGCGAGTACAGCTGGGCGATCGAGAATCTTCTGAACAAGCTGATCAATCGCACGCTTGCACGAACGCCGCCAATGATCAGTTTCATACAGCAGGCGGCGGCCGTGGTCCCCGAGCTGGTCGAGCAGCTCGAAGTCGGAACGGAGCCGGCCGCAGACGTCAACCTGATCATGGCCCGTGCCAATGCGTTTGCGGATGGCGATCCGAACGCTGCCGTGCTGACTATTGCCGCGGCCAAAGCCGAGGCCAGAGCCGAGGAACCGCCCGCACTGGAGATGGATCCGGTCCTGCTGGATATTTTCTCCAAGGAAACCGCCGGCCATCTGAAAGTTATAAAGGATTACATCGACGCCTGCCAGGGCCACCGGCCGCCATTCCACGTGACAGACAAGCTGTACCGCGCGTGTCACACCTTGCATGGCAGTGCCAACATGGCGAATGTCGAGCGCGGTGTTGCAGTGGCCGGCGCGCTGAATCGCCTCGTTCGCCGGGTCTACGACCATAAGGTCGGTTTCATGCAGTCCGGGGTCGATGCGATCAAGGCTGCCGCAAAGGCCATTACGACGATCGTTGCAGACATCAACCAGGCGCAACGCAGCCGCAGTGACTATCGGGTGCTCATCGAGCATATCAACAAACTGGCCAATGCTGTCGAACCGCCGCGCGCGCCCGAGCCGGAACCGGAGCCGGATATTGCCGTCGTCATGGAAGCGGGCGACGACAGCGGCGAGGAAGCGGGATACGACGCCGAAATCGCGGCTATTTTTTCCGAGGAAGCAGCGGAACTGCTGGAGGCTGCCGACCAGGCGCTGGTTGCCTGGAGCAAGGACAAGAAGGATCGGAAACACGTCGAGGAACTGAAGCGCCACCTTCACACGCTGAAGGGCGGTGCCCGAATGTCCGGTATTACGGCGATGGGCAACCTGAGCCACGAGCTGGAAGCACTGCTGATCAGTGTCGACGAAGGCAGGGTGCGGACCGGCCCGAAGGTGGACGCACTGCTTCAGCAAAGCATCGATGAGTTGCATCGCATGCGCGACACGGTTACGGCAGGCAAGAGAGTCGTTGCCTCTGTGGAACTCGAGTCGCGCATTCGAAGCGTCAACTCGGGTGTGCCACTGGTCGATACGATCGTCGTGCCGCCGGCGAAGAAGGATGATCTCGAGAGCGCGGAAGCCGTATCCGTCAGGTTCACGTCGGAACCCGAAGATACGGTCAGTATGGTCATCGTCGATGCCCCTGCGGTACCGCCGCCGTCCAGGCTTGAACCGACACAGACACCGCCGAGGCCGGAACCGCCGGCTCCGGCGCAGATCCCGGTACAAACGCCCGCAAGGGGCCCCGCACAGATTTCGGCACGGGGCAGCGCACATGGTCCCGCACAGATTCCCTCACAGGATTCCACGCGGAGCCCCACACGGATTCCGACGCAGGTTCCCGAGAAGCAGGCGGAACCACCGGTGTTCAGGCCGGCGGATATACCCGTGGTCGAGCCCGAAGCGCCGATGCTTCCGGTTACCGGGGAGCCGC
>DATICC010000145.1:0-4655 GCA_035457045.1 Woeseiaceae bacterium
CACTCAGAAACTGCGCGAGGTTTGGACGTCCGCGTCGGCCGCGATGCGGGCTCCTGCAGCGCGATTTCGATCTCGGCGCTAGCGCGATTTTTTGGTGATTCACCGCAGTTTTTCGCGCGCACTTGGCCGTTGCTTCTGTGCACACTGGCCTCGATGAAAAGCCAGACAGACAGGCAAGAGCCGAAGGACCTGGCGTTGTTCCGGACGGCGGCGGTCGAGGCCGCCGCGGGACCACAGCAGGGCGCCGCACTTATCGCGGCGCCGCCGGGTTTCTGGCTCACTGCCGTCTTCCTCACCGCGAGCGCCTCGGCACTCGTCGCCCTGCTCGTTTTTGGCACGTACACGCAGCGCGAGACGGTCAGCGGTTACGTCGCCGTTAGCAGCGGGGACCTGCGCATTTTTCCGCAGGCCGCGGGAACGGTAACGGGGCTCAAGGTTTCCGAGGGCCAGTCCGTGGCGGCCGGCGCGCCGTTGTTCTCGCTGCTGGCCTCGCGCAATGCCGGCATGCCGACCGCGGCCAACCGCGAGATTCTGCAGGCCGTGACCCTGGAGCGGTCAGCGCTCGTCAGCCAGGCACGGGAACAGTCGTTGTATTTCGCAGCCGAGGATGTGCGGCTGAAGCAACTGGTGCAGAACATGTCGGCACGCCTGTCGCTATTGCAGCAGCAGGAACAGCTTGCGCGACAGAAGAGCAATATCCTGCGGCGCGACCTCGAGCGTGCGCGGGTCATTCAAACCCAGGGACACCTGTCGAGGCGCGAGCTCGATGCGTTGGAAATAGCGGCGCTCGACAGCGAGCTGCAATGGCGGACCGCGTCATTGCAGCTCGTGGCGCTCGAAGCCGAACGGCAGGACGCCAGTGCACGGCTCGCACAGCTTTCCAGCCTGCAAGGTACGCGACTCGCCGAAATCGCCGAAGCATCGAGCCAGCTGGCACAACGTGAAACCGCGGTTCGGGCGACCGTATTGCAGACCGTGGTTGCGCCGGTCGCCGGCCGGATCAGCGCATTGCACGTCAGCGAGGGACAGACCGTACTTGCCGACACGCTAGCGCTCAGCCTGCTGCCCGCGACGGCACAGTTCCATGCGGAGCTCCTGGTGCCTGCGCGCAGTGTCGGAATGCTGGAGGAATCGGCGCGCGTGCAGCTGCGCTTCGACAGTTACCCTTTTGAAAAATACGGTGTCCATGGCGCGACCGTCGAGCGCATCGCGCGCTCCCTGCTGTTGCCGGGCGATGCCCGCCTGCCCGTCGCGATCGCCGAGCCGGTGTACCGGGTGCGGGCAACACTCGACCGCCAGCATGTCGAAGTCGACGGCTCACGCCGTGCACTGACCGCCGGGATTACTCTCAAGGCCGACATACTCGTGAGCGAAAGAACCTTGCTCGAATGGATACTGGCACCCGTATTGAGCGCCGGCCGCCGACTCTGACCGGGCGCACGCCACTTGTCCGGCCTCGACCTGAATTTCTTTTGGCGCTCGCGCGTGCCACTCATACTGCAGGCGGAAGCAGCCGAATGCGCCCTGGCCTGCATCGCGATGGTTGCCGGCTACCACGGCCGGCACGTAACGCTCGCGGAACTGCGCCAGTTTCGGCCGGTGTCGCTGCGAGGTCTTGCGCTCACCGGCGTGATCGACGTCGCAGGCAGCCTGCAGTTGCAGGCACGCGCACTGCGCCTCGAGTGTACCGAGCTCAGGCAGCTGCGGTTGCCCTGTATCCTGCACTGGCGCATGAATCATTTCGTCGTGCTCGAATGCGTCACTGCTGCCGGCGTGCAAATCGCCGATCCGGCAATCGGCCGCGTGAAGCTGCCGCACCGGCAATGCTCGACTCTTTTCACCGGCGTGGCCCTCGAACTCCAGCCGTCGCGGGAGTTCTCACCCCGCCAGGCGCGCCCGCGCCTGAAACTCGCCGACCTGTTGCGTGGTCGTCACGGCATCATCGGCTCGCTGGCACAGATCCTGTTGATTTCGCTCGCGATCCAGGTGTTCGCGCTGGCCATGCCCGCCTACCTGCAGCTAGCGATCGACCAGGTGGTCCCCGCACGCGACGGACAACTGCTGGCGCTGCTCGCACTTGCTTTTGCCGGCATCGCGCTGTTGCACGCGGCGACGACGGCATTCCGTGCATGGTGCATCTACTATTTCGGGACACGGCTGAACTTCGCCTGGACCTCGGATCTCTTTCACTGGCTCATGCGCCAGCCTCTGCGTTTTTTCGAGAGCCGCAGCATCGGCGATGTCCAGTCACGATTTGCCTCCCTGCAGCCCTTGCGCGAGCTCGTTGCGAGCCGCGCCATCGAGACCGTGGTCGACGGCCTGATGGCGCTGTCCACCGGGCTCGTCATCCTGCTATACGGAAATTCGCTGGCGCTTGCCGTGTTCGTGAGCATCGCATTGTATGCCGTGCTGCGCCTGTCGATGTTTCCTCTCATCAACCAGCATTCCCGGGAAACACTGGTCGCCAACGCCGCCGCCGAAACCTACCTGCTCGAATCCATCCGCGGTGCCGTAACGATCAAGAACCTCGGTCTCGAACGCTACCGCCTGACGCATTACAGCAACCGCATCGCCGAAGCATTCAATGCCTCGACCCGGGTGCGCCGCCTGTCCGTGATCGAGAAGTGCATCGAGCTGGCTCTGTTCTCCCTGCAGGGGATCGTCGTGGTCTATGTCGGCGTCAGCAGCATACTGCAGTCGCAGCTGACGGTTGGCATGCTGGTGGCTTTTCTCGCCTATTCCAGCCAGTTCTCGACGCGCTGCATCAGCCTGATCCACGGCCTGCTCGAGTTCCGGCTGATCCGCATACACCTCGACCGCATCGCCGACATTGCCGAATCTGCCCCCGAGCCCGCAGACACCGGGTTTTGGCACGCAAGCACGCATCGGCAGTCGTCGCCCATCGCGGTTGACGCGCACAAGCTGTGGTTTCGTTATGCTCCCGACGCACGCTGGATCCTGCGCGATCTCTCTTTGAGTGTCGCGCCCGGCGAATGCGTCGGCATCGCGGCGCCATCCGGCTACGGCAAGACCACGCTGTTGAAAGTCATGGTCGGCTTGCTCGGCGCCGAGCGCGGCGAAACGCGCTTTGACGGCCGGCGACCAGGGCCCGGAAACCTGCATGATTTACGCCGGCACTTCGGCATCGTCATGCAGCAGGAGCAATTGCTCTCCGGCACCCTGGCGCAGAATATCGCCGGTTTCGACGAGCTACCGGATCCCGAGCGCATCATCGAGGCGGCCACTCTCGCCTGCATCGACAGCGACATCCGTGCCTTGCCGATGGCTTACCTGACCCTGGTCAGCGACATGGGCGAGACATTCTCCGGAGGACAGAAGCAGCGCATCCTGCTGGCGCGCGCTCTGTACCGCCGACCGCGCTTACTATTTCTCGATGAAGCGACCAGCAACGTCGACACGGCGGTCGAAAGCCGCATTGTAAGGGCACTGCGTACGCTGGAGATGACACGCATCGTCATCGCGCATCGCCAGGAGACGCTCGCGATGTGCGACCGCGTGATCCATCTCGCAAACGCGGGCGACTAAGCCGCGGACCGGTCCGGCAGTTCCGGTGCCTCATCGAACCGCGGCATCGGTATGCCGGCATCGCAGTGATAATCGATCCATTCGGCCAACGGATCTTTCGCACCGGAAAGCACGATATCGGTAAACAGGGAGTAGGCAACGGGCGCGGTTGCGGCCAGCCCCGGCTCGAAAGCCGACGGCATATCGAGGTCACGCCGGTAGCGGCTCTCCTGGTTGGCGCAGGCCGCAAACAGGAACGGGCGGTACCAGTCGTCCCTCCCCCGGGTCACGTCACCCAGTTCCCTGCGTACCGCATCGAAGCTTCGCACGCGCCACGCGCTTGCGGCGTGCGCCCGGCGCAGTAGCACCTCGACCGGCAATCCGGGATTGTCATTGCTGTCTTCATAAAGCGCTGCATGCAGCTCGCTGTTGAACCTGGCGACATCGTCCAGGCGCTGCATCAGGGCACCGGTGATTCCCGGCAGGCCGCGCAGCCCGGAGGCATCGGGCTCGGGCGCCGGGGGAACGATCAATACCTGGAAGAGTGCGTGCTGGAGCATCGCCTCGGCGATTTTCTGCCGCAGGCCGGCAACGGGGGAAGTCGCATTGAATGCTTCGTGCAGCTCCAGATAGAGCTGGCGCGCCTGGCGCCGTCTTGCCGTTTCATCGAGGTGCACCTTCTCGGGCAATTCATGAAACACCTGCGCGGATGTGTCCACCGCTGCAAGGAACGCCGGGTTGCGGCGCGCCGCGGCGACCGCCGTATCCGAGCCGAACACCTTGCCTAACCACTTGAGCATTCAGGATCCCTGCATGGTGGTCCGGATGAAGGTGTAAACCACGTGGCCGGAATACATCTTCAGGAAACTGGTGGTGATGGGTGGAATTGAACCACCGACCTGCGGGTTATGAGTCCGCCGCTCTGACCATCTGAGCTACATCACCAATTCTTTATACCTGTGTCGTCTCGTCCAGAGGTGCTGGGTGGAATTGACTCGCGCCATCCCTGGCGCTCGCCCTTCGGGCGCACTTCGTGCGTCCAAATCCGCTTCCTGCGGATTTGTGAACCACCGACCTGCGGGTTATGAGTCCGCCGCTCTGACCATCTGAGCTACATCACCTTATATTAC
>DATICC010000146.1:0-4460 GCA_035457045.1 Woeseiaceae bacterium
GGCGCCTCCTGTCGAATTGCGCAGGATTATATAGGCCGGATCCGCCCGACCCTAATGACCATGGCGACAGCAATCCCTGCCACCGCGCCGTACAGGTGGGCGTCGACGACAACGGCGGCGCCAGCCAAGCCCTCGGAACCCGGCAGCGGGCCGTACAATTGCTCGCAGGCAAGCTTGACGAGCACCAGCAGCCCCAGCACCCGCATCTCCCTCGAAGCGGCGAATACCGGCGCGAGCACACCTGCTGCCAGCAAGCCGTGCAGCAGTCCCGACAATCCCACGTACCATTCGAGCCCCGGATCGCAAAACCACAGCCCGCCATCGATACCGGCGAGCACCAGCACGACGATCACGCACCAGACTTTGGCAGAGTACGCGCGTCCGCAGAGCAGCCACACGAGTATCAAACCCGCGATATTGAGGAACAGGTGTGGCCAGCCCAGATGCACGAAATGCCCGGTCAGCAGTCGCCAGAATTCCCCGCCGCTGATGCCCGCGCGATCGAAGCGCAATGCGAGCCTGCCTGCATCGGCCGCCAACTCGCAAAAAAGGCTGAACAACGTGATGACCGCCGGCAGTGTCCAGAATTGCATTGCCGCCGGCAGCTTGCGCCCGACTTGGCCTAACCCCATGTTTGTTATACTCGCGTTTATTGTGATTATGCATTAACACGGCAGGCTATCGTCTGCCAACCGGAGCCAGCCAGTGAACATTCGCAACCATCGTCCCCGGCACCTGTCCGGCCAGTGCGGCTTTACCCTGATCGAAATCATGGTGGTGGTGATCATTCTGGGAATCCTCGCCGCAATCGTTGCCCCCAACGTCATCGGTCGCATCGACGACGCGCAAATCGCGCGAGCGCAACAGGATTTGCGCAACATCGAGAGCGCAATGAAGTTCTACAGGCTGGACAACTTCAGTTACCCGACCTCCGAGCAGGGAATCGAAGCGCTGGTGACCCGCCCGGCGGACCCCAATATCCGCAACTGGAAAGCCGGCGGGTACCTGCCCCGAGTACCGAAAGATCCCTGGGGAAATCCCTACCTGTACCTCAGTCCGGGCAACAACGGCGAAATCGACATCTACACACTCGGCCGAGACGCGCGGCCGGGCGGCGAAGGCATAGATGCCGACATCGGTAACTGGAACCTGGAATAGCAACGGCCATGATCGCTGCGGCTCGCGACAGGCAGATTGCCGCTCGCAAGCTCGGCGGATTCACGCTGATCGAGCTGTTGGTGGTCGTCGTGATCATCGGCATCGTGAGTTCATTCCTGTTGTTGTCTTTCGGCATTCTCGGTAATGACCGCGCGCTCGATCAACAGATTCGCCGCCTGGCTTCTCTGCTCGAATTGACCCTCGACGAAGCAACATTGCAGGGGCGAGATTTCGGCCTCGAGCTGATGCAGGGCGGATACCGGTTCGTCGAACTCGACCCCGTGCTCGGACAATGGGGCGAGGTGGTCGGCGATGACATGCTGCAGCCGCGCCAGCTTGATGAGGATATGGAAATCGAACTCTACATCGAAGGACGAAAGGTGCTGTTGTCGAAGGATCCGGCAAAGACCGCGAGCCCCGAGGACGACCGGATGGTCCGGAGCGACCGCGAGAAGGCATACGCGCCACATGTCCTGATTCTCTCAAGCGGCGATCTGTCACCATTCCGCATGGCGATCGTCCGCGACACCGATCGCGCCAGGAAGACGCTTTCCGTATCGCCGGCCGGTGAAATAGAGATCGACGCCGATGACCAGGCCGCCAAGTAAGGCAGCGCGACGGGTCCGCGGCTTCACCCTGGTAGAGGTGATGGTCGCCCTGGCGATAGCTGCCCTCGGGCTCGCGGCCGTTGCCGCGTCGGTCAGCCAGATGGTGGATGCGGCGATGTCGATGCAGCAACGCAGCTACGCCAACTGGATCGCGCAGAACAAGATTGCCGAGCTCAGGCTCGCGAACGTCGTGCCGGAGGTCAGCAGCACCTCCGGACAGGTCCAGTACGCCGGCCTGGACTGGGATTGGCGTGCCGACATTTCGGAAACCGGTGTCGAAAACCTCTTCCGTGTCGATGTCACGGTGACCCAGGCCGGCCAGGACGAGGTACTGCGCAGCGTGTTCGGATTCATCGGGGAACCGGGTATTCCCGGCCAGAGCAACATCGCATGGACCAGCAATGCACGGGCCGGTGGCAACGACATATGAGAACCCGCGCGCATCGTCAGTCGGGTTTTACGCTCATCGAAGTACTCGTTTCCCTGGCGATCTTCGCGATCCTTTCTGCGCTTGCCTACGGCGTGCTCAACCAGACACTGGCCAATGCCGAACTGTTGAATGAAAGAATGGATCGCCTGCAAGCCCTGCAGCGCACCATGCGGACCCTTAGCGAGGATTTCATACAGCTGACGCCCCGCCCGGTACGCGGGGACTTGGGTGACGACTACGACGCGGCGCTCCAGACCGGTATTCGGACCTCGTTCGCCCTCGAGCTGACGAGGGGAGGATGGAACAATCCGCTGGCACTGCCGCGCGGCACGCTGCAGCGTGCTGCGTACCGGATCGAGGACGGGCAACTTCTGCGTTACCACTGGAACGTTCTCGATCGCACCTTCAACAACGAACTGATCGGCGTCACGCTGCTCGCCGACGTCGACAGCATCGCGTTCCGCTTCCTGCAGGACAATGGCGAGTGGACAGACCAATGGCCGCCCCAGGCAGCGCCGGGCCTGCCCGGCCTGCGGCAGCGTCCGCGGGCGGTGGAGATCATCCTGACCTTGCAGGACGAAGGTACGTTGACAAGGCTCGTGGAAATCGCGCGATGAGACATCAGCGGAACAGTTCCCGCAACCGGGGTGTCGCACTGATTACGGCGATGCTCATCACGACGCTCGCTGCGCTCGTTGCAGCCAACCTCGCCTGGGACAATGCGCTTGACGTGCGCCGGACCATGGTGCTGCTGAACCGGGACCAGGCGCTACAGGTTGCCCTGGGCGCCGAAAGCCTGGTCATCGGCGTATTGCACCAGGACCTGGAAGACAGCCAGACCGATCACCTTGGCGAATTCTGGGCCGGTGATCTTCCGGTATTTCCGATCGACGGCGGGGAAGTTTTCGGCACGATTACGGACCTGCAGGGTCGATTCAATATCAATAACCTGATCGATGAAGATGGCCAGGTCGACGCGGACGCGCTGGAGCAATTCCGCCGGCTGTTGAATGCCCTCGGCCTGGATCCCAGGTTCGCCGGCATCACCGCGGACTGGCTCGACGACGACCAGGATGCCGAGTTTCCCGACGGCGCGGAAGATCCGATATATACCGGCATACTGCCGCCCTACCGCAGTGCCAACCAGTTGCTCACCTCGGTCAGTGAACTTGCGGCTCTCGACGGCATGGACAAGGCGACCTTTGACACCTTGCTGCCGCACATCACAGCACTGCCGGGACGGACCAACATCAACGTCAATACGGCAAGCGCCGCCGTCCTGCAGTCGCTGGACGAAAACATGTCGCCTGCGGATGTCGAGGGCCTGATAATGGAAAGGGAGAGCGGCGGATTCAGCGACATCCAGACCTCTTTCGCATCCCTCGTTACACCGGATGTGTTAAACAGGCTGAATGATTCGACCGACTATTTCCTGTTTCGCACGGTGGTGCGAATTGATACGGTCCGCATTACGCTTTACAGCGTGCTGCTCCGCGGACCGACCGGCGATGTGACACCCATCGTCCGCAGCCTGGGAACCAACTGACGATGCCCGAATTTCTGGTCATAAGAATCGGCGCGAACCCTGCCGAAAGCGCGAGCTGGATTGCGGTCGACTCGGCCGGGGGCCGCCGCAGTGCTCCTGTAACGGGACCACTCGCCGAAGCGGCCCGGGATATCGGTGAACGCCCGGTTATCGTGCTCGTGCCCAGCGCCGATGTCCTCACCACCGCCGTCGATATTCCGGTCAAAGGCGGCGCCCGTCTGCTCGCGGCATTGCCGTATGCGCTGGAAGAGTATGTTGCAGACGACGTGGACACGCTTCATTTTGCCGCTGGCGCCCGACGTAGCAGCGGCCGAACTCCCGTATCGGTCGTCAACCGGGACAAGCTGCTCGGCTGGATGTCGCTCCTTGCGGATGCCGGCATACAGCCATCGTCGCTGGTAGCGGAGAGCTACGGGCTGGCACGCATACCGGGCACGATCAGCATGCTGGTTGCTGAAGATCAGATTGTCGTAAATAACGGCGCCGACGTCGAACTGGTCCTGCAGGGTGTCAGTCCCGGTGATGCCCTCGTCGCGATCGGGGCCCTGGACCCGGGGACCGGCACTGACGAGTCCACCACTTCACCGACCACCATGCCGCGCCACGTGCTGGTCTATTGCGATGCCGGCGAGGATGAACGCTACGCCCACGACTGGATTGCCATCCGGCAGGAAATGGACAGCCTGGACGTCAAGGTCCTTGCCGACGGTGTGCTGCC
>DATICC010000147.1:0-4248 GCA_035457045.1 Woeseiaceae bacterium
CGTTCGCCAGACCGCTGCTTGAGCCAAAGGGCATATCAGCAACGTAAACGCCAACAGTCGACGCGACACCACCGGTGTTAATGCCCCGCAGCGTGAGTCGGGTGACCCCGGCCGCAGCGCTGTCGACGCTCAATCCCGGCACCAAGGCCACCAGGTCCTGGAAGTTGTCGGCCTGCTGTGTCCTAAGCGCCTCGCCATCGAGCACCGTGATCGACATCGGTATCTCTGCCAGAGCCTGCTCGCGCTTCTGCGCCGTGACGATGATCTCTTCGATGGCGACGGCGTCGGCTGCATCGGCCGGCGCCTCCTGAGCCGAAACGCCGCCGACCGAGCCGATCAAGAGACCGGCTGTTGTTGCTATACACGTTTTCGAATATCGCATGGCTGACCTTTACCTGTTGACCGTTGAGCTAACCCTGTTTTGCACAGACCCCCGCGCTGAATCAGCGTAGCCAATGGTAAAAGGACCGGTGGACAACCTATTAGTCTGATTCGGCTATTTAGTGTGCAGAAACGGTGGAGCTGGAGCCGTCCGGATGCGGGCCCGTGGCGGGACGGCGCCAGGTGGAAAGAGCGCTATGCGCCGCGAGAACGGCGCCACTCCTTGGGCGTATAGCCGCAGTGGCGACGAAATGCGCGGGAAAAAGCAGAGTGGTCCTCGTAGCCGACGATGTCGCCGATCTCCGATATGGAATGACGATTCTCTTTTAACAGCAATCGCGCGGCTTCGATGCGCTTGTTGATGCAGTACTGCATCACGGTAATGCCGTTCATTGATTTGAAGCCGCTTTTAAGGCGCGTCTCCGATATTCCGAGCTGCTGTGCGAGCACGGCGAGCGGCGGCGGATTGGCGTATTCCATGCTGAGGATCGCGCGCGCACGCCGGATCTTCTCGCCGTGCGGCAGGTCGAGATCCAGCGGATCGTGATCCCGCATATTCTGGCTGTTCTTGAGTATCTGCAGACCAATGCACAACAACTCGTCGAACTTGGCGGACATCCAGTTTCCGAGCAACGTTCCTGATACGGGCAAGTGGAAACAGGACCAGATCGCATCGCGGTGCACGTCCTCTAGAAAGAATACGCGCTGTGCGGGCTTTTTCTGCACTCCATCCAGTATTTCCAGCAACCAGCCGGGATAAGCCTCTCTCGACTCCCCCATCCGGTTCAGCAGGTTCGACAAGGTCGTGTGCACGGCAACATGCTGGATCTGCACGTTGCTCTTCGGCATCCTGTAGGTCGTCTCTTTCTTCGGCACCGCCGACACGATCAGCGCCGGGCCGAGGTCATGAATGTTCTTGCGCTTTCCGAGGTACTCCGACCGCTTGACCGTCGATACGAACTGAAAGCTGATGATGTCGGCCACCTGGTTGCTGATGGCGATTGGCGTTTTCAGGAATGCATCGTTGATCTCGATCATGCAGTCCTGATTGATCCGGTAACACAGCGGACCCTCGAATCCGGCTATGGCGAGATCGTGAATGAAGTTGTGGTCCGGAGTTGAATTGAATTTGGTGACGCGCATTGCATTCTTGAACAAAGCGCTGAGGGCCGCCGGGGACAGGTCGTCCGGATCGAATTGGTCGGCAATTTCGACGCAGAATTCGTCGCCGTAGATCATGCAGAACGCCCCCCGTGCACGCGCCGCCCGTCGGATCAAGGATGCCCCGAATTCTACAGGATATTCTGCCGACTCTGCACACTATGATGGCGTATTGGCATAACCGGGTTTCGGCTCGCACGGATATCATCTGCCCAATTGACCCTTGGCAAAGACGGGACGGCATCTCATGAAAACGATCAGCGGCTGGATACGCGGCAGCATTCTTACCTTCCTGGTCACAGCAGGCCCCGGCACGCTGGCGGCGAGCCTGGACGATGTCGCTGCGCTCGACGCCTACGTCGACGGCATCGTGCGGCCATTGATGAAGGCCAACAGCAGCCCGTCCGGCACGGTGGCTATCGCAAGAAACGGCGAGCTGATCCTTGCCAAGGGCTTCGGTTTCGAAGATGTCGAAGAACAGAAGCCTGTCGATCCCCATACCACCCTTTTCCGGCCAGGCTCCGTGTCCAAATTGTTCACCTGGGTCGCCGTCATGCAACTCGTCGAGCAGGGCAAGCTCGACCTCGATACCGACGTGAATACCTACCTTGACGACTTCAAGATCAAGGAAACGTTCGCCGAGCCGATCACGCTGCGCCATATCCTGACGCACACCGCCGGATTCGAGGACGGGGCGCTCGGTTACCTGATTATCAAGGACCCGGAGCTTGCCGTTCCGCTAAGCGAGGCCATGGAGCGCTACCAGCCTGCGCGAGTCAATCCGCCCGGCGCACAGACCGCGTATTCGAACTATGCCACGGCACTCGCCGGACTTATCGTTGCGAAGATCTCCGGCCTGTCCTTCACGGATTACATCCAGCAGAATATTTTCGACCCGCTCGGCATGGAGAACTCGAGTTTCGTCGAGCCATTGCCGGAGTCGCTCGCCGACCAGATGGCCAAGAGTTACAAGGTCGAAGCCGGCGCATTCGCCGAGCAACCTTTCGAAATCATCACCAGCTTTGCACCCGCCGGCGCGCAGTCAGCAACCGCCACCGACATGGTGCGATTCGGCCAGGCCATATTGAATGGCGGTGAACTGGACGGCAACCGCATTCTCAAGCCGGAAACCGTCGACGAGATGCTGAAGCGCCAGTTCTCGCACGACGATCGGCTGATGGGCATGGGTCTCGGATTTTACGAAGGCGACTACAACGGTCATCGCGTCCTGGGTCACGGCGGAGACACTCAATATTTTCACTCCTTCCTTGGCATAGACCGGGACAACGGGCTGACCTACTTCGTATCCTTCTCCAGCTCGGGCGGCAGCGCGGTCAGGACCGCATTCGCACCTGCCCTGTACGACGAGTACTTCCCGCGCAACGAAGCACCGCCGGTCCCGGTCGAAGGCTTCGCCGAAAGAGCCGGCAAATACGCAGGTACTTACGGTTTCTGGCGCAGCAATTTTTCAAAGATCGAGAAGGCTCTCGGCCTGGCAAGCGTCGTACAGGTTGCGCCCACCGCAGACGACACGCTCGTCATCAGCTTCTCGGGAAACGCCAAGCAGTACGTCGAAGTCGAAGACAACCTGTTTCGCGAACTGAGCCCGAACGTTGTGCTGATCGCCGGGTTCATCCCGCGGCTGGTGGCGTTCCAGGAAAACGAGGAGGGAGAGATCACCGGCTTCGTGCTCGACGGGCTGCCGTTCATGTCCCTGCGAAAGTTGCCGGTGTACGCGACCCCGTCATTCAACTTCGCACTGCTGGGGTTTGCCGTGCTCGTGCTGCTTGCCGTACTGCTGCGGCGTTTCTATCAGCGCGCGGCCATCCGGACTCTGCCGGCAGCAGACCGCACAGCGGTGAATGCTGCCGTGTATGCTGCGGCGGCCAACGTACTCGTACTGGTTGCCGGGACCATCGTGATTTCGATCGTAGAGGACAGCCTCTTCAGTGAGATCCCCTTGCTGTTCAAGCTCTGGTTGGTCCTGCCGATCGTCGCCACGCTCGCCGGGTTGTACCTTCTGTACCGGACGTTCGGCGTGTGGAAGGACAAACAGCTGGCCGGATTCTGGGCTCGCGCGCGCTACACGGTGGTTACCCTGAGCGCGGTGTTCATGTGCTGGTTCTATTACTACTGGAACATCCTCGGCTTCCAGTACCTGTAATCGGAACAAGCAATCCATGAAAGCCGACAACATCTCGCGGCAGCGGTTTGCCGCTGCGGCATTTGCCGCGGCGCCAGCCGCTCCGGGACAGGATGGACGGCAGTGCGGCGACGATTCCAGGGGCCCGTGATGGTTGCCACCCGCAAGATCACCGTCTCTGTCGAGCCCTGGGAATTCAAATCGCCGTTCAGGATTACCGGCTATACCTTTGCCACGGCGCAGTTGCTGCACGTCGTCATCAGCGAGAACGGCGCAGCGGGTAGCGGCGAGGCGGCGGGCATCTATTACCTGGGCGAGACCGGTGAAAGCATGCTGGCACAGGTATCCGGTATTAAACACGCGCTCGAGCAGGGCGCCGGTCGTTCGGAACTACGCTCGCTGTTGCCGCCCGGCGGTGCCCGCAATGCCATCGACTGCGCGCTGTGGGATCTGCAGGCAAAGCTCGAACACAAGAGCATCTGGGAACTGTCCGGCATACAGCCTGCGCAAGTGCAGAGCGTACACACCATCGGCCTTGGCACACCTGAGGAGATGGCGAAGAC
>DATICC010000148.1:0-2296 GCA_035457045.1 Woeseiaceae bacterium
CGAAGTCGGCGGCGCGATCAAGAACGTGCTTGCAATCGGCGCCGGTATTTCCGACGGCCTGGGTTTCGGCGCAAACACGCGCATCGCGCTCATCAGTCGAGGTCTCGTCGAAATGACGCGGCTCGGGCTCGCGCTCGGTGCGAAACAGGACACGTTCATGGGCCTCGCCGGCATGGGCGACCTGGTGCTCACCTGCACCGACAACCTGTCACGCAACCGCCGCATGGGGCTTGCGCTTGCCAGCGGCAAGACCATCGATGAGGCTCAGGAAGAGATTCAACAGGTAGTGGAGGGCGTGCTGGCGGCAAAAGCCGTGCGTGAAGTGGCCGAACGATTGCATGTCGAGATGCCGATCTGCCAGCAGATCTACCGCGTTCTGTACGAAGGCGCGCCACCGCGGGAAGCGGTAGCGGCGTTGATGGGCAGGGCACTCAAGCCCGAGTAAACCGGCCCACAGCGCTGTCTTCAGCGTCCTTCTGCAAACCGCTGCTGCCGCCAGGCTTCGTAGATCACGACCGCCGCACAGTTCGAGAGGTTCAGGCTGCGGCTTCCCGCCTGCATCGGCAGGCGGAGTCTTTGCGATGCCGGCAAGCTTTCGAGTATCTCTGCCGGCAGGCCGCGGGTTTCCGGTCCGAAAAGAAACGCATCGCCCGGTCGGAATTGCGCGTCCGCATAGCACTTCGGGTTGCGTGTGCTCAACGCAAACAGCCGTGGCTGCCCGAGCTTTTCCAGGCAGGCATCCAGGCTGCCATGCACAAGCACATCCGCGAACTCGCGGTAGTCGAGGCCTGCACGCTTGAGCCGCGGTTCGTCCAGCTCGAAGCCGAGGGGTTCGATGAGGTGCAGCCTCGTTCCGGTATTGGCGCAGAGCCGGATGATGTTGCCGGTATTGGGCGGAATCTCCGGCTGGTACAGGATCAGGCTGAACATGCTGGACGGCGCAAAGTTGTCGTTATCCCGGTAAACTGCATGATCGCATGCCGACCCGTTCCCGCAGAAACGATAACGAATGGCCGTAGCCGGAAAATCGCTGCTGAATCCTTTGCACGTCGACTTCTGCGGACTGTCGTTCGATTCGCCCATAGTGCTGCTGTCGGGCTGCGTCGGTTTCGGCGAGGAATACACTCGCATTGAAGGATTTTCAAACCGGGACGTCGGCGCCATCGTGCTGAAAGGCACCACCCGGGAACCGCGGCTTGGCAACGCTCCGCACCGGGTGTGCGAAACACCAGCCGGCATGTTGAATGCCATCGGCCTGCAGAACCCCGGGATGGACAAGGTCGTCGACGAGATCCTTCCGCAGCTTGACTTCAGCGAAACGCGCTTCATAGCCAACGTCTGTGGATCGACCGTCGAGGACTACGCCGCGGTCACGCGGCGCTTCGACGATTCTCCGATAGACGCTATCGAGATCAACATCTCCTGCCCGAACATCAAGGAAGGCGGCCTGACGTTCGGCAACTATCCGGATATGTCCGCGAAAGTGGTTGCGGCCTGCCGCAGCGAAACGAACAAACCGATCATAGCCAAGCTGTCGCCGAACCAGACCGACATAAGAGAGAACGCCCGCCTTTGCATCGAGGCTGGCGCCGATGCGCTTGCCGTGATCAACACGATCACGGGTATGGCTATCGATATCGAGCAGCGAAGGCCGGTGCTTGGCAACGTTCGCGGCGGACTTTCCGGCCCGGCCATACGCCCGATCGCGTTGCTGAAGGTGAAGCAGGTCTACGAGATCGCCGGGCCGAAGAACATTCCGATCATAGGCCAGGGCGGCATCACGACGGCAAAGGATGCACTGGAGTTCATCATCGCCGGCGCGACCACGGTCGGCATCGGCACTGCGCTGTTCTACGACCCTTTGTTATGCAGGACGATAAATGACGGGATTGCCGCTTACCTGGCTCGTCACGGAATGAAATCCGTCCGGGAACTCGTCGGTTCGCTGCAGGCCTGAAGAAAGAGGCGCCAGATCACTGCTGTCCCATAAGTTTGCAAAGGACAGTCACCGCACGACCGTCGTGCCATGCTCGGCGCCAAATAATCCCGGCACCCTTACTCTTGTGGCGATCAGGCCGTCGCGCCGCCGGCGAAATCTCGCTAGTCGAGGTTCAGTGATCGGATCTTGCGCGTGAGCGTGTTCCGACCCCAGCCCAGCAGCTTTGCGGCTTCCTGGCGGTGGCCGCGGGCGCGCTCCAGTGCAATCCGGATCAGCGTTTTCTCGAAAGCGGGCAGCGCCACTTCGAGCAGCGGGCCGCTGTCGGCCTCGCCAAGCTTGCGTTCGGCCCAGTCGGCC
>DATICC010000149.1:0-9996 GCA_035457045.1 Woeseiaceae bacterium
TTCGTCGGTGGTCAGCATGAAAATGTCGTCACGTTGCGGAAGCAAGCGCTGCCCAAGCAGCCGGTCGCCTAGCTGCAGCGCAACGTGGCGCAGGCGCGTATAGAGCAACGCCTGCTTCATGCGTGCACGCTCCCGCAGCCGGATTGCGCCCTGGGTCGCACGCAGCAGCAGGCGAAAACGGCTCGCGGCGCTCAGCAGCGGCACGGCGCGCCACCAGGCCGCGGGTGTGATGCGCATTTCGATGGCTGCACTGGCGGCCAGCCGCGATTTCGCCTGTTCCTCTGCTCGCGCCTCCGGGCTGGTCGTATCCGGTCGCAGATAGGCGCGCAACAAGTCGACCAGCGGACGGGGATCCTCCACGGGTGTCGGAGTGGTCAGCATCAGCTCTGCAGAGGAACGAAAGCCCCAGAGTTCGAGATAGGTGTCGAAGGCGTTCGCGAAATCCTGAAACGCCGGTTGCCGGATGTCCCGCAGGATTTCCTCGGCACTCCGGTGCATGAAGAGCGCCTTCAGCGCGTCGTTGGCCTCGATGTGCCGCGACAGTTCCCAGAGCCGGGTGACCGGGATGGCGCTGGCGAGACCCGGCAGTCCTTTCAGCAAATCGTTGTGCAGGACCTGCTGGTCGCCTTCACCGAGCCAATACCTGAGACGCGCTTTCAGCAAACCGTAACACACCATGGCCGCGGTATCGGCAAGCGCGGCATCGTTCCAGTATTCCATGCGGATCTTCAGGAATTCCGACAGGTCTGCCGTGAGCGCGTCCGCATTCTTGCGCTGCAATGCCGACGGGTGCGCACTCGCGGCAAAGTCATCGATGCGGTTTTCGAAGCGGCACACGCGCCGTTGAATGAACAGGTATTGCCACAGCACTGAGGCGGCGATGCGTACGCATTCGACTGCAAGCGACAGCCTGCCGCGACTTGCCGCGACGGTCCTCGGCGTGCTCCCGGCACCGACGAACAGGTTGAAGTACTCCGTGAGGCGCCGGCCACCGGGCATCATCTGCAGGAGCCGATGGATGTTGCTGAGGTTGTAGTAAAGCCTGCCACCCTGCAGGCCGACTATGTTGTCGAATGCATCCGCCTCGCCATCGATGCGCCTGCGTGACAGTCCGAAACCGAGCCCCAGGTTGCGGAAGTAGGCGCTGTATCCGGGCCGCACGATGGAAAAGAGGAATGGTGACACCGGCTCCGGAAAGTTTTCCGCGATATTCGCGTTGCTCCAGTGATACTGCGGCGACGCCCGGCCATGCGCCGTACCGGTAACCGGCCGGCTCTGCACCAGCATCACGCGGTCGTCACGATCGACACACCATTCGATGTCCTGCGGGATACCGTTACTGGTTTCGAGCTGCAGGCCGTAATCCGCCAGTTCGATTACGGCAGCGATCGTCGGCGCATCCGGGACGCCCGATTCCGGCGATATGAATTCCGCAGTCACCGTGCGTGTGCTGCGATCGATGCGCAGGCGGCTTGGTGTTACTTCGCCGCCGACCAGTCGCTCGCCGAGACCGCAAACATATTCCAGCAGCATGTCGCCGGGCTGCCGGCCCGTCGGGTCCTGCGTAAACAGGACGCCGGATAATCGCGCCGACACCTGCGGCTGCACGATGACGCCCATGTGCCGCAAGTCGAGCCGGTTTTGCTGCGCGTACACGAGTACCCTGGGCGAGAACAGCGAAGCCCAGGTCGACTTGACGGCCGTTTCCAGTGCATCCTGGGTACCGACATTCAGCTGGCTGTCCAGCTGTCCGGCGAAAGAGGCCTGGACCGTGTCCTCGCCAATCGCGGAGCTGCGCACCGCGAGCATTTGCCGCGGCCAGCGTCCTTGTGTTTCGCGGTGCAATGCGTGCAGCAACCCGGCAGCGAGCCCGGTTCCGCTTATTCTGCTGGCGATGGATGCGGACCACGCGTCGACCTGCGACCGGGATGCCGCCGCCAGGCCGGCACGCAAATCCGCAATGTCCTGCAATACGCGCGCACTTTGCAGGTGTTGCTGAAACACACTGTCCGGAATGGCGAAGCCGCCCGGCGTAGGCAGGCCCATCCTGGCCATTTGGCCGAGGTTGAAGGCTTTGCTGCCCGCTATTGCGGGGTTGTCGAGCGCATCGAGATCGACCAGCCAGTCGGGTGCATCGCTCACAGCACGCGCTCCTTTACGCCGATGCGATGCAGCATCGCACTGAAAAAGGCATGCATACCGGGACCGATCAGCATCACCCACAGCCAGGTCATGGCGGGAACCGGCACCAGCAGGCTCAGTACGATCAGTACACCCAACGTCGAATCGACGCGATCCAGCAGCAGGCACACAACGCGCTGCCAGCCCTGTTCCGGCACTTTGCCGGGGGCGACGCCGAGTTGCCGTTTGAGGAAAGAGTTCGGCAGCTCGGCGAGCACGAACGCGAAGCCCGCAGCAAAGCCGATGCCGGCATACTGAAGTGTCGACAATGGCCACAGGCTGTTCGCAAGCGGCTCCGGAAAGAGGTAGCGGTATTCCCCGCTGGCGGCGAACGCGCAGGCCGCGGCCAGCGGCAAAGCGATGAATCCGCGCAAGCGCTTGTTGTCGCCAAACACCCTGCGACCGCGAAACTGCGCGCCGAAATCGACGGGCGCAAGCAGCAAGTCGCTTCTCGCCCAGTTGAGCCACAAGACGTGTACGGCCCCGGCGGCGCCCATGGCGACCAGGATGAACACGGCGAGTGCGATGCCCCCGGACATGGCCTAGACCCGGATCCCGGTGTCGTCCCAGTTTCGAAACAGGAAGTCCGTGCCTTTCATGCGGCGCGCGGCCCTGAGCCAGCGCCACCAGTGCACCTCGTTCATCGGCTGGTAGTGAATGCGCCTTAAGCGGTAGCCCGGTACGTACGGGTACATGTGATGCAGTTCGTGCGCATCGAAGTGCATGAGTATCCCGGACAGCCATTCCGGCAATCGCAGCGAGCGGGTGTAGACCTCCTGCTCCAGCGGCGCGAACGGACGTACGTCCCGCCCTTCGCTCAGTCGCTGCGGCACATGCGTGTGCTGGCTCAGGATCAGGAATTCCTGGAACACCAGGCTCAGGAGGAATGCCGGACCGATCAGCTTCAGCAAGATCAGCGGACCCGCCATCACCGCCAGCGCGATGTAGCCGGCCAGTGCGAGCGCGGTATTCACGCGAATACGCAGCCGATTCGCCGGATTGCTGATGTAGCGCTCCACCCGCGGCAGGTTCCAGAAGTTCTGCACGCGGTAGGTCAGGGCAAAGAGCGGCAGCCAGGTGGCCCAGACAAAGTTGATGATATGCCGTTCGTAGCCGCGTATCGGTCGCGGTACCAGTGACGCGGTGGTGGCATCGAGATCCTGCCAGCCCGCATAGTGATGATGCCTGGCGTGAATGCGCTGCCAGTTCCAGAAAGGAATGAGGGTAAGGTAGCCGGCGGCGTGACCGGCCACCCGGTTCAGCGTCCGGCGCGGGAACAGTGTGTCGTGTCCGGCTTCGTGCAACAAGACGAATGCGTGCACGAAAAAGAATGCCAGCACGATCTGGCCGACGATGTAGAGCAGGGTCCTGTCCGACAGTGCCAGTGCCAGCCCGCCCAACAGCAGGGCCAGCGCGACAGCGCAGTGGATCAGCCCTTCAGCCAGCGTCGGCTTGAGCGTCGCGATCTCGCTCGCGGCAGGCAGCTCGTTCCGATCGTTCACCGCACCTACCTCCTTGCGCGCCGGAATGGTCCTGTCGGAGCTCGCAAACTGCCCTCGTTTCGACGGGTCGCCTGCCAGGCAGGTTACTGCGGGGCAGGATGCTACGGACAGGACGCAGCTATTGTAGGTATCCCGGAACCGCGGTCACTCTGGAAAAGCTGATGATTGTCAGATTTTTTGCTGATGCCACGCCGCGATGAGCTGGGCCTCCCTGTCCGCGGCCAGTCCGGCGCGCATGTTCTGCTGCCGCTCTTCAGGCAGCGTTCGCCACCAACTGACCACATCGCGGCAGGTTTCCCTCGGTGGCCGCGTAACAAGGCCGCGGGCGAACGCGCGATCGCCGCTGACACTCGCAACGTTGCGTGTCTCGCCCTCCGGAGACGACCATATCGGGATCGCATCCCCGAACTCCTGCGCGGCAATGAAATCGCTGCTCACCCAGACCGGCGTCATGTCCGCGCCCGTGACCGCGACGCTATCGCGCATCAGGTCGTCTATCGTGTACGAGCCAGTCGGGGTCACGGTGTTGTAGACACCGGTGATCTTTTTCTCAATGCAATCGACGACGAAATTCGCCAGGTCGCGAACATCGATGATCTGTATGTGATCCTCCGGCGTACCGGGCCACAGCATCTCGCCGCCGCGCATGGTGCGCACCGGCCAGTAGGTGTAGCGGTCGGTGCGATCGCCCGGGCCGCAGATATAGGTCGGACGCAGTATCGTCAGGCGATCGTCCCCGATCTCCGCCCTCGCGCGTTGTTCGCATAGCGCTTTCAGCGGCCCGTAGGTTTCGTTGGTCACTTCCTCGACTGTTTCATCGGCGATGGTCCCCAGCGGCGAGTCCTCGTCATTTGCAACGGCGAAGCTCTCGTACACGGAGATAGTCGAGATATAGAGGTAATGCGGCACCGCCGGGGCCAGCAGGCGCGCCGAGTCCGCCACGTGCCGTGGCACGTAACCGGAATTGTCGACGACCGCATCCCATTGCTTTCCCTTCAGCACGTCGAGACCGCCGTCGCGATCACCGAGCAGCGTTTCGAGATCGGGGAACAGGTCGTCGTTGGTCCGACCACGATTGAACAGCGACACCTCGTGCCCGCGGCGCAGGAACTCGCTCACCATGTGCGGGCCGATGTAGCCGGTACCGCCGAGCATGAGAATTCGCAAAGCTGTGTTCGCCTTCGGCCGTGCTGCTTCCGCCGCCGGGGAAGCCATGGCCGGGAGCACGCCGCTCGCCGCAATCGTGCCGCTCGCCAGGCCCGCCCTGATGAACTCTCTTCTTGTTCTATTCATCGCTCATCCCGATGTGAGAATTGGGTGCGCGCAGTCTATCAGGTGTCTGTGGAGGAGCTGTAGGAGCCTGCACTGCGCCGACCTCTCAATGCTGGCACTGGGACTGGCTGTACGCCGGCGCCGCCGCGCCATGCCTTTCGCGCTCAGAAAAAATTCTAATTCGCTCGAAAGGCATGCCACCGCGTCGCCGGCTGGATGTTCGCGGATTCGGCCCGGCGGTACGGGCTGGCATCGTGCCGGCGGGAATGTGCCGCTAGCCCTTCGCGCGAATAAGTACTTTTTCTGAGCGCGAAGGGTTAGCGGCACGTTTCCGCCGGTGCAGTGCCAGCGTTGCGAGGTCGCCCGCAATGCGGGCTCCTACAGCGCAAGCCCACAGCTAGCAAAGATCATCGGAGACAGCGCAAGCCCCGGGACCGGCGGCACGACGGTCAGCGATAGCGGCTCATGACTTTCGCCAGCGCTTCCTTGCCGGGATTCAGTTCCTCGTAGGGTATCGATGCCAGCGGGCGGTCGACGGTGCCGGATAGTTCGTGCATGTCGGCGGATTCCTCGTCGATGTACAGCAGGCCCGTGATGATCTCTCCCCGCCTGATGCTGTCTCTCAGGAACGAGAAGGCGGCGGCACGGCTTGTGGGATCGTAGTCCCTGTCGACCTTGCGGAAGACGATCTTGCTGCCGTCGTGCAATTCGACCGGCATCGCTTCGCCCTCATCGTACGCTGCCTTGATTTCCTCGGCCGGCGGGACGAAGTCCGTGTCTATGACGTGGTGGTAGAACCGTCGCGTGTGCGAGTAGCTCTTGGTCGAGCCTTCGTGATCGTTGAAGGTCACGCAGGGACTTATCACATCCAGCAAAGAGAATCCCTTGTGTGCCAGCGCGCCTTTTATCAGCGGTACCAGCTGTTGCTTGTCGCCGGAGAAGCCGCGTGCGATGTAGGTCGCACCGAGGCCAATCGCCGTGCTCACCGGGTCTATCGGCATCTGCTTGTTTGCCGGCCCTTTCTTGGCCTTGGAGCCGACATCGGCGGAGGCGGAGTACTGGCCCTTGGTCAGGCCATAAACTCCATTATTTTCAATAATGTAGCACATGTTCAGGTTGCGCCTGATGACGTGCGCGAACTGGCCCATGCCGATGGACAGCGAATCGCCGTCGCCGGACACGCCGATGTAGGTCAGTTCGTGATTGGCGGCGTTCGCCCCGGTGGTGACCGACGGCATGCGGCCGTGCACCGAGTTGAATCCGTGCGACTGGCTGACGAAGTAGGCGGGCGTCTTCGACGAACAGCCTATGCCGCTCATCTTGGCGAGGCGGTGCGGTACGAGGCTGAGCTCGAAAACCGCCTGGATCAGCGCCGCCGTTATCGAGTCATGCCCGCAACCGGCACACAGCGTGGACACCGCGCCTTCGTAGTCGCGCACGGTCAATCCGAGCTTGTTCCGTGGAATCTTCGGGTGTGTGACTTTCGGTTTGGCTATGTAACTCATCTCAGTGCCTCGAGTCTCCTGGCAGCAAACACGGCTTATGCCGCCTGGCCCTTGGCCAGCTCTGCAAGTATGCGTTTCATCACGAAACCGGCACTGATCGGCATGCCGTTGTAGTGCAGCATCGGTATCAGCCTTGCCGGGTCGACTTCCAGGTCCAGCGTCAGCAGCGAACGCAACTGTGCATCGCGGTTTTGTTCGATTACGTATACCTGGTCGTGCTTGTCGATGAAATCGCGCACCGCGCTGGAAAACGGAAACGCTTTCACGCGGCAGTAGTTCAACCCTATGTTTTGTTCCTTGAGGCGCAGCAGCGCCTCATTGACCGCTCCGTCGCAGCTGCCCAGGGAAATGATGCCGTAGCGATTGAATTTCGAGTAGCGGATAGCCGGTTCCGGCACCAGCTTCCTTGCGGTTTCCCACTTGACCAGCAGCCTGTCCACCACTTCCTGGTATTCGGCAGAGTCCTCGGTATAGCCGCCATATTTCGAATGGCCGGAGCCGCGAGTGAAGTAGGAACCCTTCGGGTGTACGCCCGGCAGGGTCCGATGCGGGATACCATCGCCGTCGGTATCCATGTACCGATAGAATTTCTGCATCGACTCCAGCTCTTCGGCGCTGAGCACCTTGCCGCGATCGGGAACGTAGCTTTCATCCCACTGCAGCTCCGGGCACATCCAGTCGTTCATGCCGATGTCGAGGTCCGACAGCACCATCACCGGCGTCTGCAGCCGGTCGGCGAGGTCGAAGGCATCCAGCGCGCTGTAAAAGCACTCCTCCGGATTTGCCGGGAACAGCAGCACATGCCGGGTATCGCCGTGTGATGCATAGGCACAGGCCATCAGGTCGCATTGCTGCGTGCGCGTCGGCATGCCGGTCGACGGACCCGTACGCTGCACATCGAATATCACGGCAGGCAGCTCGGCGTAATAGGCATATCCGAGGAATTCCGTCATGAGCGAAATGCCCGGGCCGCTGGTCGGCGTGAATGCACGCGCCCCGTTCCAGGTTGCGCCGAGCACGACACCGATCGCGGCGAGTTCGTCTTCCGCCTGTACGATGCAGAACTTCTTCCGGTCCGTGCCCGCTTCCATACGGAGTTGCTTGCAGAATGCCTTGTAGGCATCCATGAGCGAGGTCGACGGCGTAATCGGGTACCAGGCACCGACGGTCGCACCCGCGTAGACACAACCCAGACCGGCGGCGGTATTGCCATCGATCATGATGTGGCCCCTGGTCTTGTCCATCGCCTTGACAGTGACCGGCAACGGGCAGGAGAAATTCTCTTTCGCGTAGTCGTAACCGAGGCGGATGGCATCCTGGTTCTGTTTGACCAGGTGCTTTTTCTTCGCAAAGGTCTCTTCGAGCAGGCCGCTGATGACATCGAGATCGATTTCCAGCAAGGCCGCGATGACGCCGACGTAGGCAATATTCTTCAACAGGATTCTTTCGCGGGCTCCGGCGAAATGCTCGTTGCACAACCGCGACAAAGGCACACCGAGTACCGTGACATCGTCCCTGGTCAGCAGGCGGCTGCGCGGCCAGGTCGAGTCGTAGATCAGCCAGCCGCCACTGGCCACCTCCGCCAGGTCTTTCGCATAGGTTTGTGCATTCATCGCAACCATGATGTCGACGCGATCGGACCTGGACTGGAAGCCTTCGCCCGTCACGCGAACTTCGTACCACGTCGGCAGGCCCTGTATGTTCGACGGAAAATAGTTCTTGCCGACGACCGGAATTCCCATGCGGAAGATGGACTTCATCAGCAGCCCGTTGGCACTGGCAGAGCCGGTCCCATTGACCGTTCCGATCTTGACTACGACATCATTGACTCTGGACACGAACACTCTACCTCAGCGGAACCTTGCAGACGGTGCTGCAAAAACACACATACGGACCAACCACTCGAGAACCCGGCCGTGACCTAAGCGGCAGATGCTTTCTGCCGGCCCGTGGCAGGCGGCAGTTCATTGCAAGCATACGGAATCAACACCGTCGATTTCTGCATGTCCCAGGCGCCGGTCGGACATCGCTCGGCGCACAGGCTGCAGTGCACGCAAAGATCCTCATCCTTGACCATCACCCTGCCCGTTTGCGGCAGCGCGTCCGATACGTAGAGCGGCTGCGTGAGATTCTCCGCCGGTGCCGACAGCCTCTTGCGCAGGTCCTCTTCTTCGCCGTTGGCCGTGATGGTGAGGCAATTCACCGGGCAGATATCTATGCAAGCATCGCATTCGATGCAGAGCTTGGCCGTGAACACGGTCTGGATATCGCAATTGAGGCAACGTTCGACCTCCTGGGCCGCCTGTTCCGCCGTAAACCCCAGCTCCACTTCGATATTCAGTTTCTTGAAGCGTTCCTTCAGATCGACATGCGGCATCAGCCGGCGTTCGGCCGGATCGTAATTGTTCGAGAAACTCCACTCGTGCATGCCCATCTTCTGGCTCGTCAGGTTCAGCCCGCGCGGCAGTCGGTCACCAATGTCCGCGTCGTGGCAGTAGCGGTGTATGGATATCGCCGCTTCATGGCCGTGGGCGACGGCCCAGATGATGTTCTTCGGCCCGAATGCCGAATCGCCGCCGAAGAAAACGCCTTCGCGGGATGCCATCATGGTCTTCTCGTCGACGATCGGGCATTCCCATTCGTTGAACTCGATGCCGATGTCACGCTCTATCCATGGAAAGGCGTTGTCCTGGCCAATGGCGAGAATTACGTCGTCGCAGGGGATCATTACCTCGCCGACCGCCCTGCCCCGGTCGATCTGGCCCTTGTCGTCGGTCTTGTATTCCATCCGGTCGAACAGCATGCCGACCAGCCTGCCCTTCTCAACGACGAACTGTTTCGGCGCATGATTGACGATGATTTCGACGTTTTCCTCTTCCGCGTCCTCGAGTTCCCAGGTGGACGCCTTGAAATACCCACGCGGCTTGCGCGCCATGACCTTGACGTCTTTGGCACCGAGCCTCAACGACGTGCGGCAGCAATCCATGGCCGTGTTGCCGACACCGATGATCAGGACTTTCTCGCCGATCGATTCCACGTGCTCGAAGGCCACCGACTCCAGCCAGTCGATCCCGATGTGCACGTTCGGCGTGTCGTAACGCCCCGGGAGTTTCAGTTCCTTGCCGCGTGGCGCTCCCGTACCGACGAAAACCGCATCGAACTTACCGCCGTCCAGGAGCTCTTTCATGCTCTCGATACGATGGTTCAGGTGCAGTTCGGCACCCATGTCGACGATATAGGAAATCTCCTCGTCGAGCACCGCAGGCGGGAGGCGAAACCGCGGAATATTGGTGCGCATCAGGCCGCCGGTGGTCTCGAGCGCCTCGTATATCGTGATCTCATAGCCGAGCGGCAAGAGGTCGTTCGCCACGGTCAGCGATGCGCAGCCGGCGCCGATCAGCGCGACTTTCTTGCCGTTTTTCTTCTTCGGCGCCTTGGGCAGCCGGTCGCGGATGTCGTCCCGGTGATCGGCGGCAACGCGTTTCAGCCTGCAGATGGCAACCGGCTTGTCCTCGACCCTGCCGCGCCGGCACGCG
>DATICC010000150.1:0-9777 GCA_035457045.1 Woeseiaceae bacterium
GTGCGCGCGCTGGAACAGGACGGCCTGATCGAGCGTTACGTCGCCCTGCTCAACCAGAAGAAAGCCGGGGTCGGCGGCACGGTGTTCGTGCATATCGCGCTGCGGCGCGAAGAGCAAAGCGAACTCGCGGCATTCGAGGAAGCGGTGCATGCCATACCGGAGATCATGGAGTGCTACCTCATGACCGGCGAGTTCGATTACCTGTTGCGCGTGGTGGTATCCGACATGGCGGATTTCGAACGGCTGCACAACGAAGCGCTGACGCGATTGCCCGGCGTCGCCAGGGTCAATTCCAGCATCGCGATCCGCACCGTGACCAAGACCACCGAGTTGCCATTACCCGCGAAATAGGACGGCGTCTCACCGGATGTCGATCGTTGTGGTGCAGGAGCCTGTATCGCAGGAGACGCGATCATCGCAATCGTGCTGCACGCCGTCGCCGCGGCACGGGCTGGCATCGTGCCGGTGGGAACGTGCCGTTTGTCCTTCGAGCGAATTGGAATTTTTTCTGAGCGAGAAGGATCAACGGCACGTTCCCACCGCTGCGGTGCCAGCATTGAGAGGTCGCCTGCGATGCAGGCTCCTACAGCGCAAGTACAGCGCAGGTACGGCGCAAGTGCGGCGCAAGTGCGGAAACGCTGCGGCGATCAGCGGGGGACGAATTCCTTGGGCTTTTCGGAGCCGCCGCCGAAGAAGAATTTCTCCATTTCGGTTTCGAGAAACTTGCGCGCTTCGGGCTCGATCGGTGTCAGGCGGTATTCGTTGATCAACATCGTCTGGTGTGCGAGCCAGCGCTGCCAGGCTTCTTTTGAGATGCTGTCGTAGATCCGCTGGCCCAGCGGGCCCGGGTAGGGCGCGTAATCCATGCCCTCGCCTTCCTTCTTCAATAATGCACACTGTACTTTTCGCGCCATATTCAAAATCCTGACTGTTGCAGCGTAGTGACGAGTTTCCGCACCGGCGCCGCGAGGCCGACGCCTTGCGATTCGCCGAAAGGAATGAAGCGGCCCGCCGCGGGGTCCGACACTTTAGCCGATGCGCCCTGCAAGCGCACGACCACCGGCCGTATGTCGAGATCGTAGTGACTGAAGCTGTGCCGCAGTATCGGCCATTCGGTGCGCGATTCCGGTTTCGCGGACAGCCTGTCGTGGCACCAGTCATCTATCAGTGTGGCATCGACGACTTCCGGCAGGCTCCACAGCCCGCCCCAGATTCCCGAGGGTGGCCGCTTCTCGAGGAACACCGCACCGTCGACATGCGCGAGCAGCATGCAGGTCTGCCGTAACGGCCTCGCACTACGCGCTTTGCGGCCCGGGTACATGGCCTGCGTTCCCTGCAGTTGCGCCGCGCAATCCTCGCGCAGCGGGCAGACCGGGCAAGCCGGTCGTGTTCGCGTACAGACGGTGGCGCCGAGGTCCATCATCGCCTGCGTGTAGGCAGCGACGCGCTGTTGCGGCGTGTGCGCGTCGGCCTGTGCCCAGAGTTCCGCTGCAACTTTGGAGTCCGCCGGTGAACCCGGCACGGCGTGGAAACGCGCCAGCACGCGCCTGACGTTGCCATCGAGGATCGGTTGGCGTTGGCCGAAGGCCAGTGACAGTATCGCGCCGGCCGTGGAGCGCCCTATGCCCGGCAGTGCGAGCAGTTGTGCCAGGTCCGAAGGAAATTCTCCGTCGTATTCGTCACGCAGGATTCCCGCCGTCCTGTACAGGTTGCGCGCGCGTGCGTAATAGCCGAGGCCGGACCAGTGCAGCAGCACATCGTCGATGTGCGCGTTTGCCAGCGACTCTATGTCACGGAAGGATTGCATGAACCGTTCGAAATAGGGAACGACCGTCGCCACCTGGGTCTGCTGCAGCATGATCTCGGAGATCCAGACGCGGTACGGCGTCGGCTGCTGCTGCCATGGCAGGTCTTTGCGCCCGCTCGTGTCGAACCAGGCAAGGACGCGATCACTAAACGTCGTCACGGATCACCGCACTAATCACCGTTTCGGCTTCTTGCCCTGCGCCAGTGCTTCGATGCGATCCACGGCATCGGACCCTCCGGCTCGCAACACCCGCTTCATCACGTACGGGCCGATCACCGGCGGCACCCAGAAGCTCGGCTCCAGTTCGAATTCGTATTTGAGAATCGCGCCGTCGCCGTCCGCCTCCAGCTGCCAGCGCTCGCGGCTGTAGTTGAAATCACTTTCCTCAGGGTCCGCCAGTGCAACGATCTCGCGGTGCGGCGTCAGGGTGAGCTCACCGACGCGGACGAAAGATTTGCAGAACAGCAGCATGCAGCCTTCCATGCGGGTGTAGTAACGGGGCTTGCCGTTTTCCGCTGCTCTCAGATTGCGCGATTCAACAAATACACTTGAGAATTCCGTGAACAGACTGTAATCGGTCAGCACGCGGTAAAGGTCCGTGACGCTGGCATCGAATCGGGTTTCGGAGGTCAGCCGGTAGCGCTTCTCTTCCTTCTCCACGGTGACCTCGCGCAGGTCGGCCGACAGCACCACTCCTGACATCAGGATGATCGCCGCCGCTACCGGCCGCAGACAGAGTCCCGGGGTCATTCGCATAAGCTCAGTTCCGGAGCAGGTCTTTCAGCTTGTCCTTGAGCTGGTCTTCAGTCGACTTCTCTTCGGCCGGTTGCTCGTCCGCCGCCTCTTCGCTGTCTGCCGGCTTCTGCTCGCCGCCCAGCAACTTGTCCAGCAGTTCGCTGCCCTTCTTTTCGATTTCCTTGCGCAGCATGGCGTTGACGTCCGGCTTGATCGAGGGCGAAGCGATCGCCCCGGTGATCTTTAACGGAATGACGGCTTGCGTGTAATCCCTTAATTCCTCCTGGCTCACGTCGCCGGCGAACTCGGGTTTGTCGAGGACCCGGGCCTGCATCGAGTAGTCGAGCGTCGCTGCCGCCAGGTCGACCGTGCCACTGCCGGTCACGCGCAGGAACGGCAGCTCGGCGAGCAGGTCCTGGTTCGAGAAAACGCCGTCCCGTACCGGGCCGCTCACGCGGATGGACGAGAACTCGGTGCGCGGTGGAACGCGGGCGGGCGGCGCCGCCTCGCCGCGGAGCAATGCGCGCGCCGAACGTATCTGGTGCCAGAGGTCGGTGCCGTTGATCTGGCCGTCCAGCAGTTCGAAAGACAGGTTGCCATCCAGATCGCGCTGGATCGCGGACAGCGTTGCCCCGGCACCGGAAAGCAGGAACGATCCCTTGATCGTCCCGCTCACCTTGTCGTTGTCGAACATTGCCAGCGCCAGCGGCGTGAGGCTCACGCCGTCCACTTTCTCGTTGACAGCGATGGATGGAATCTGTCCCGATGCATCGATCCTCACGTCACCGGCGTAAGTTCCGTCGAACAATTCCGCCGCGACGGGATGCAGCCGCAATTTCCCGCCGGCGCTTTCGAGACCCAGCTCGAGATTCTCGAACAGCATGCCGGAAAGCGTTGCCTGTTTCAGCCGCGCCTTGCCGCTGGCTTTGAGCGCACGGATCATGTCGACCGGAATCTCGACATCGACGGCCTCGCCCGGCCCGGCCGCGCCAGCCGATTCATCGGCCGGCGCCATATAGGCATCGAGATTGATCCGGTCGGCCGCGAGATCGAAACGCATGGTGCCGTTTTCCGTTAAAGGCAGCGACAGCGTGCCCGTCATGGTGGTGTCATCGAGCATCATCGACAGGGACTTCAGATCGATGGATTTTTCGCTGATCACCGCATTCGCATTGAAGGCCACTTTCTGCAATGCCTTCGCATCGGCGGTCGCCGGCGGCTCGGTGCCGAAGGTTTGCATCAGTTCCTTCAGTGAGAAGTCGGCCACGCGCATCGAGGCGTTGATAAGTGGCGGACCCTCGAAGGAAAACGGCTCGACGGTTGCGGACACGCCGAGCCCGAATATCGCCATGTCCATCTCGCCCAGCGTCAGCGTGCTGGCATTCAGGTCCGCGATGATCTGGCGCGCATCGAAGTTGAAGGTCGTCGGCTGCTCGACCAGGCCGGTCAATGTGCCGGAGACGTTGAGCCCGTCGACGGTGACACTGCCGAAATCTTCACCGAGCGTATTCGTACCGCGGATTCTCAAGTCGCCGCCGATATTCCCCGGCTGAGACAGAAAAGCGAAAGCTGCTTCGAAATCGAACGGAGTCCCGGCCGCGATCCGACCGGTGTTGAAGGACAGTCCGGACAACGCCACCGAACTCCCGGCCTGCGCATCGACATAGGAAAGTTCAGCGCCCTCGACGCTGACGTTCGCGACATCCAGCGTCCCGGTGCCGGCGGCATCGCCAGCGGCGCCTTCCGTCGCATCCGTTTCACCGCCGGAGAGGTCATCCCAGTTGTTACGCCCGTTTTTCGCCACCGCGAGGTTTACGGTCAGTCCGTTGAGCGAAGCCGTGCCGACAGCGATGTCCTGCCGCAACAGCAGCGGCATCAGCCGCACGCTCAAACGCGCCTGCTCGAAACTCAAGAATGGTTTGTCGCCGAAACCTTCGGCGTTGCCGAGCGAGGTCTTGCCGATTTCGACTGCGATCCAGGGAAAGACGCTCAGGGAGAGGTCGCCCTCGATGAGCAGGTCCCGGCCGGTGCTCTCCTTGACCGCGGACGAGATCTCGTCGCGAAAGTCATTCGGATCGAAGAACACGTACAGCGCGACGGCGGCGATCACGGCCAGACCGACAAGCGCTGCCACGCCGATGAGAGCGATTTTTACCAAGCGAGCCATGATTAGGAATTCCGCAAGCGTTGTGGGCCAAGTCTAGCAAAGTGCCGGTAGCCGGTCTGCGGCCTGTAGCGTCCGCTAAAACCGACACAGTGCCGGAAACCCGGCTATTGCCCGTCGAAAAGCCCCGCGCCAGTATAGCCCCTGTCAATAAAGGAGAGTCGCAATGGCAAGATATGTCGACGGTTTTGTACTGCCCGTACCCAAGAAGAACCTGGCCGCCTACCGGCGTATGTCCTCGCTGGCAGGCAAAGTATGGCGTGAACACGGTGCACTCGAGTACGTGGAGTGCGTTGCGGACGACGTCAAGTCCGGCAAGCTCACGTCGTTTCCGCAAAGCGTCATGATGAAACGCGGCGAAACCGTGCTGTTCTCGTGGATCGTGTACAAATCACGCAAGCACCGCGATCGCGTGAATGCCAAGGTCATGAAAGATCCGCGGCTCGCGCACATGATGGACGCGAAATCGATGCCATTCGATGGCCGAAGAATGTTCTGGGGCGGCTTCAGGTCAATCGTTGATCTTTGATCCGTCGATCCTTGTTCCGGCATCCCTTATGCCGGGCAGGTACGCGCAACGAGAAACTCAGTCATCGTTGCACAGGTCGATATCGCCATTCAGTGTCTTGATCGTAACCCAGCCGTCGCCGCCGCCTTCGCTGAAGTACAGCTCGAGCCCTGGTGTGTATTCACTGGTGCGCACCGGCTTGGGTCCGAAACAGTTCCGGATATCTCCGTTGAACGTCTCGATCTCGAACTTGGCGGAAACCTTTTTCCGGAAGCGAACATCCACTTCACCATTGATGGTTTCCGCATCGAAACGGCCACCCTTCCCCAGCGTCGCGCTGAACACCATGTCGCCATTGGTCGTGTTCAGGCGCGCCCGTGTAAAGCTGCCATTCAATACGTGGATGTCGCCGCTCACCGTGCCGGCCGCAAGGTCCCCGCCGAGTTCCTCTGCATTGATATCGCCGCTCACGCTGTTGATGCGCGCATTGGTGTCCTTGCCATCGCCCTGCAGAGTGACATCGCCGCTGACCGTTTCGATCTCGATATCCGCGGAGTAGGCTACCGAGTCGATGTCGCCACTGACCGTGTGGAGCGATTGGGATCCGAAAACATCCTCAACCGTCACGTCGGCGCTGACTGTGCCGACGTTTATGGCACTGCGTTCCGGCACGTGAATGACCAGGTCGCTCTCGATATAACGGGAGCCCCGCCGCGGCACTTTCACCTCGATGATGATCTGGTCACGGTCGCGCTTGAACACGAGTTCCTCGACGTCGCTGCCGAGGTCTGCATCGACGCTGACCTCGTTTCGCGACCAGCCGGTGATCTCGACCATGCCCGAGATGTTCGACACGTCGACGGACCCGTCGGCCGCCGCTTCCAGCGTCTTCTGCACTTCTTCGGCGCTTGCGCCGGCCGCCAGCAGGGTCGCTGTGAGGATTAAACAAATTCTCTTCATATCCTTACTCATTTACCTTTGTTCACCGACAATCCGGTGAGCGTTCAAATGTCGGTTCTATTCATGGCGGAATTCCTGATTCCACCCACCTGCTGCATCAGCGCGACCTCTTCGTGATAGGTACGCAGCAACAAGTCCTGCAGCAGGACGTTGTCCGGCTCTTCCGCCAGCGCCTGGTTGATTTCCACGATCGCTTCGTGAATCGCGTCGAGGCTCTTCTGTACCACCGCCCTGGATTCAGGAGACAGCTTCTGCATTTCGCCTTCGAGCCTTTCCGCGAGCGCGTTGCGCGCCTCGAGGAAATCCGGGCCGAGGGTATAACGGCTGCCGAAACTGCCGGAGACCGGCTCGAACACTCGCTCGACGCCGGTTACGACCGGCGAGACCGGACTGCTGCCGTCCTTGACCGCAAGGTAAGTCAGCCCGGATGACGCACCGATCATCAGCAGCACCGCAGCAGCCTGGGCAAACATGCCGTGCCGATTTCGTGGCTCGACCCATGGCTTGTTCCTGACCAGGGCTTTTTCGATACCGGGCCAAAGATCACGCCCCGGACTGATTTCCTTCGGCAGCGCTGCCGCTGCCGCCATGAGTGCGTCGTTGGCCGGATTGCCTGTCGTTGTATCGTTGCTCTCATTCATACCGCAGCACCGTTGGTCGTACGTCCGTGAGTCGAAAGTTGTTCCGCAAGCAATCGCCGTGCCCTGTGCAACTGCGCCTTGCTGGTTCCTGTCGCTATACCGAGCATTTCACCCGTTTCGTCATGGCTGTAGCCGTACACGGCGTGCAGCACAAATACATGCCTGGCTCCGGATGGGAGACTGTCCATGGCCTTCTCCAGGTCCCTCAGGTCGGCGTCGTCACCGATGCTCTCCGGCATCGGGGAGATATCGATCACCGCGTCGACCCGGTCGCGTTCCCGTCGTGACTTGCGCATGCGTCCCAGCACCGCATTCACCGCAACCCTGTGCAACCAGGTGGCGAAAGCGCTGTCGCCGCGAAATTTCGGTAACTGCTGCCAGGCCTGGATGAAAGCGTCCTGCGCTGCGTCTTCCGCCTCGGCCGCGTTGGCCGTCATACGCAGGCACAATGCATATACGCGGTCGATGTTCGCGCGGTAGAGCTTTTCAAAAGCCGATACGTCGCCGCTTCGCGCCTGCTCGACCCAGTAGTACTCGTCTTTCACGTCATTCCCGGTCACCGGCACGCTCTCAGGATTGCTGCCCGTGCTGCCGATCGCCAAAACCGCTTCCAAGGACCCTGTCTCCGTGCGCTTTGGGAGTTGGATGTCGTCGCTGCTGCATAGGTTTACAGGCGCGGCCGGCTGGCCGGCAAATGATTGATTTCAGACTGAGTTTCCATACGATTCTGGTATGATGCCTCTGGCCTATACCGGCGCCGCTGCAGATGTGGCGCAGAGCTCAACAACAAGAACTATGGCACAGATGATGACTTGCCTGACGCCCGGCGATGAACTTCAGTTTACAGGCAAGTTGCCGGCGGAGGCGGCCAGGCGCTGATGGGGGGACATTCGATCCTGTACCTCGGTCGCGGCGATTTCGCTCCCGGGTATCTTGAGACACTCCGCGCGTCCCGCGTCTGTGAGGACCTGCGCCAGTCGGGCTCGTTCGATGTGCCCGACAGCGCAGGCGGCCAGGTCGACCTCGTCCTGGTCGAGATCGGACCGGCATTGGCTCAGTCGGGACACACCCTGCCAACACTGCTGCAGTCGTTGCGGCAGTTTCCCGTCATCGCTCTGACGACCCGGGAGCGCGAGCACCGCGGCATCGCCGCGGTTCGTGCCGGAGCCCAGGCGTACATCTGTGTCGACGGCACCGGCCTGCAGGAGCAGGAATCGATTTTCAATCACGCGATACAAAGACACCGTCTGCTCGCACGATTGTCGGATACGGACAGCACGGTGCTCTCGATACTCGGCAGCATCAACGACGGTGTCATGGTGATCGACCGGCAGGGGCACGTCCTGGACATCAACCCGGCTGCAAGGCTGATGCTGGGCCTGGGCTCGCGGAATCTTCCCGACACTGATTGGGCCAATACGTTTTGCACTGTCGCCGCCGATGGCGAGAGCCCGATCGAGCCGGAGCAGCGGCCGCTGGTCAAGGCCTGCAGCGGGGAGAAGTTCTCCAATCAGACGGCCGTGTACCGCGCGCCGGGACAGGCCGATATCGTTTTGAGCATCAACGGCCAGGGACTGTACGACAGCAGCCGCGCACTGGTCGGCGGCGTCATCACTTTCCGCGACGTCACCGACATCGTTCGCAGGACCGTCGAGCTGGAGAAACGTGCGCAATACGACGACCTGACCTTGCTGCCGAATCGCCGGCTGTTCACCCGGCACCTGGAGAAAGCAATCGGCCGCAGCCAGCGCAACGGCCGGCCCATTGCCGTGCTGTTCATCGACCTGGACCGGTTCAAATCGGTGAACGACACGCTGGGACACGATACCGGAGACCAGCTGCTGAAGCAGGTAGCCGACAGACTGACCAGGAACCTGCGCATCGGCGATTTTACCGGGCGCTGGGGCGGCGACGAATTCGTCGTCTGTCTCGAGGATTTCGGCGAGTCAGCGAATGCCGCTGCTGCCGCGCAAAAACTGGTGCTCGTGTTGTCGGACAAATACGAGATCGGCAACAGCGAAGTCTACGCGACACCGAGTATTGGAATTGCCATCTACCCCGGTGCCGGAGACCAGGCCGAGCGCCTGATCAAAGCCGCCGACCTTGCCATGTACCAGGCCAAAAAGCGCGGCGGCAACCGGTTCCAGTATTACTCCACATCGTTGAACAAGAAACTCGAACAGCACGAGGAACTGGAAGTCGGACTGCGGCATGCGCTGGTGCGCAATGAATTCGTGTTGCATTACCAGCCGCGCATCGACGTCAACTCGGGGCGGCTCATCGGGCTCGAGGCATTATTGCGCTGGCAGCATCCGCGCTTCGGTTTGCTGCCCCCGGCACGGTTTCTCGGCATACTCGAATCGAGCGGCCTGATTCATTCCACCGGCGAGTGGATAATCGACACCGCCTGCCGGCAATTGTTCGGCTGGCAACACCAGTTCGAGCTGCCCGACCTCGCCATGGCCATCAATCTTTCCGCGCAGCAACTGCACCACGGCCGACTGGTCGAGGCCGTGCGGAAAACGCTGTCGGACACGATGCTCGATCCCGGATGCATAGAGTTCGAAATCGGCGACGGCACGATCGTCGATGACCGCACGTCACAGCTCGCTACCCTGCAGGGCCTGCGCAAATTGGGAGTGCGCCTGTCACTCGACCACTTCGGTACGCGGGATATTTCATTCAGTTCGCTCGACACCGGTGTGATCGACAGTTTCGTGCTCGACCAGTCTCTGATCCAGGACGTGGAATCGAACGACAGCCACCAGCGTATCGTGCGCGCGGCAATTGCGATGGCGCGGGGTCTCGACATAGAAGTCGCGGCCGAAGGCGTCGAAACGATCACCCAGTTCGAGTTCCTGCGCAGCTGCAACTGTGACCTGGCGCAAGGTTTCCTGATCAGCCGCCCGATGCAGGCGGAAAAAGTCTCGTCCATCCTGCGCAGCGAAATCGCCGGCACGCG
>DATICC010000151.1:0-2766 GCA_035457045.1 Woeseiaceae bacterium
AGAGTTCGTTCTTGTTCATGGCGACCCTCGTTGCTCAGCACAGTATGCACCGCCCAAACGCAACGTGACCAACGGCAGCAGGATTTCCGACATCACGGCTAAAAATAGGAGTTTGGGCGGCCCCTGGCCTGTTTTCGGCTGTGCGCCGCGGGTGTAAGTTGTGGCCCCAATCATCAGCTTCGCTTGGCAGGGACTCTCAGGGATGAAAAGTCTGGGTCGCCTCCTGTCACCTTCCTACTTTTGTCAGGCAAGTGATCCCATTTCGCCAGTGGCGTGGTTACGCCACTGACCTTCCGGGACTCTTCAGATAACGATCGATCACCGCATCCGCCGCCCAGATGGTCGGCGCGAGCGCGGTAAGTGTGGGATTGTGTGAAGGATTCTGTGGGAACGTGTAAGGTCTCATGACGTTGTGGACACACCAGCTCGCGTTTTTGACGTCAATCGTTCAAATGCGGTCTGCCCCTCGAGGGCCATGGACGGCCCGAGTCAAATCGGCGCAGCCGATCATTCGGGCACCGGCAATTTCCCGAGGCGGGCCTCCCGCCAGATGATCAGAAGATTCGAGGCTATTACCACCGCGGCTCCGGCGAGTACCGATGGCAAAGGCCATTCGTTCCAGATCATCCAGCCGAACAGCGTGGACCAGACGATGCCGCTGTAATTGAATACTGTTACGATCGCCGCCGGCGCGTGGCGAAACGCGGTGGAAAGCAGCCACTGCGCAGCCGCGCCGGACAAACCGACGCCGAAGAACAGCGGAATCTCCGCCACTGTCGGCCGGACGGCAACGAAAGGCAGCGGCAGCGCGGTCACGAGTGTGCCGACGACGACAAAATAGAAGGTGACTGTCAAAGGCCGCTCGAATCGACCGAGGTAACGCAGGACGACCTGCAACACGGCGTGCATGCAGGCCGCCAGCAGCGCGATCGCGATCCCCAGTGTGTAAACGTCGCCTGTCGGTTGCACCATGATCACTACGCCGGTGAAGCCGATGATGACCGCCGCCCAGCGATACGGGCCCACCCGTTCTTTCAGGAACACAACGCCAAGGACCGGGATGAACAACGAGGCCGTGAACAGCAGCACGGTGGTGTCGGCCATCGGCATGAGCGAGAACGCAGTAAACGTGGTCATGAGCGATATCGAGCCGAATACGGCGCGCAAGCCGACGAGGCTGGGTTTGCTGCGAATGACCAGGATATCCCGCTGGCCAAAACCGAAAATCAGGATGAGAAACGGCATGCAGGCGATCAGGTTGCGGTAGAAGGCAATCTCGATGACTGAATGATTGACGCTGAGCAACTTCGCAAACACGTACATCACAGTAAACATGAAATACGCGCCGGCAGCGGCAGACATGCCGAGTACTACATGCTCCTTGTGCGCATCCGCCGGATTATCCTGCGCCATATGCGACCGTCAGACGATCGCGCCGAACAATCTGCCAACAGCCACCGTAATGGCCATGGCTGCTGTGCCCCAGAACAGGATTCTCGCTGTGCTCACATAAACGTTCGCGCCGCCGGCGTAAGCGGCCAGGTACCCGAGTATGGTCAACGCAGCGAGCGTACTGCCTCCCACCGCAGCCATCACGTACCCTGAGGGCGCGAAAACGGCTGCTGCCAGTGGCAGTGCGGCACCGATGGCAAAGGTCGCAGCGGAGGCCAATGCGGCCTGCACCGGCCGCGCCCTGTGTACCGCACTGAGGCCGAGTTCGTCGCGGGCGTGCGCTGCAAGCGCATCATGTTCCATCAGTTGACCAGCCACCTGGTCCGCAAGGGTTTCGTCCAGGCCCCGGTCGACGTATATGCGCGCGAGCTCCCGATGTTCGAACTCCGGGTTGGACTCCAGTTCCCGGCGCTCACGTGCGAGATCGGCACGCTCCGTGTCGGCTTGTGAACTTACTGAGACGTATTCTCCTGCGGCCATGGACATTGCGCCGGCCGCGAGTCCTGCGACACCGGCAATGAGTATGCTCTGGCTGGTCGCGTCCGCAGCGGCTACTCCCATGATCAGGCTTGCGGTCGAAATGATGCCGTCGTTTGCGCCGAGTACCGCCGCACGCAGCCAGCCGGTGCGCTTCGAAAAGTGCGTTTCAACATGGTAGTGTCTCATCGCCGGCATTTCTCCGTGCCGGCCGACGTGGGACGGCTCAGCAATCGCGCTACTTTTTCCTGAAAGCCTGATTCCTACTGGACGACCAGCTTGAATGCAAAGTCGGCCTGAGGATCCCCGCTGCCGGTATTTCCGAGGAAGTTGTTCTTCGGATTGATCCGGATGTTGGTTACCGCAAGGTCGGTACCGTTCGCGTCGGCTACCGGGGAGTAAGTGTAAGTCGCGCCGTTGTTATTGGAGAACGAGACGTCGTCACCCGCATCGCCCAGCGAAACATAGCTGTAACTCAGGCCGCTGGAGGGGGTCCCGTCCGTGAACCGCACCGGACCAACCGTCGACCCGTCGAAGTCGGCCACACGCAGGGCCATGTTGGCGGGTACTGCTTCGGTAATGACCAGCGATCCCGCATCGGCGGCGCCCGGCCCTGAATTTCTCACGTTGGTCACGTTCAACATGATCGCGCCGGGAATCGATTTCTGGTTGGTCGTGTTGTTGAACGGGTCCGAGAACGGCTGGGTGGTCCGCGTCACGGTGATGTCCGGGCAGCTGCCGATCTGCACGGGGCCGAATGCCACGGTGGGTTCAGGCAACGGGCATTTTCGGCTGGAGAGAGGGATGTTGGCCAACGACAGCGCGAGCCAGGGCCCG
>DATICC010000152.1:0-2012 GCA_035457045.1 Woeseiaceae bacterium
CCTGCTGCTGATCCTTATGCCTGGCGGAGACTGCCGTCGCTTGTACTCGCTGCTCTGCACAAGCCGCAGCACGCGAATCACCACGTCGCGATCGAAACCGCGTTGCACAATTTCATTGACCGACAGGTCCTCCTCGATGAATGCCTCGAGAATCGGATCCAGTATCTTGTAGTCTGGCAGGGAGTCGCTGTCCTTCTGGTTCTGCCGTAGCTCGGCCGACGGCGGCCGGTCTATTACCCGTTGTGGAATCACGGCGCCAAGGGAATTGCGGTAGTTCGCGAGTCTGTAAACGAGTGTCTTGCTGCAATCCTTGATAGGCGCAAACCCGCCGGCCATATCGCCATACAGCGTTGCGTAGCCCACTGCCATCTCGCTCTTGTTACCGGTCGTGAGGAGCATGCTTCCGGTCTTGTTCGATATGGCCATCAACAGCAGGCCGCGACTCCGGGCCTGGATATTCTCTTCCGTTACGTCGGCCGGGCGGCCCTCGAAGACCGGCCGCAGCTGCTTAAGCACCGCTTCGTAGATCGGTTCGATGGGGATTACGTCGTAGCGCGTACCAAGTGACCTTGCCTGGCTGCCGGCGTCTTCCTGGCTCATCGTCGAGGTATAGCGGAACGGCATCATGACGGCATGCACGCGTTGCGCGCCGAGCGCATCGCAGGCGATCGCCAGCATCAGCGCCGAGTCGATGCCGCCCGACAAGCCGAGCACGACGCCGGGAAAGCGGTGCTTGTTCACGTAGTCGCGGGTGCCGCAGACCAGGGCCTCATACACACTCTGTTCAGTCGATTGAATCGGTGCGACGTCGGTGGGTTCGGGAACGATCCCCGAAGCACCCACCTGCAAAACCACGCGATGCAGCCCTTCCCTGAACGGCGGTGCACGAAACGTCAGGTTGCCGTCCGCTGCCATGGCAAAAGAGCCGCCGTCGAACACGAGCTCATCCTGCCCCCCGACCGTGTTCAGGTAAACCGCGGGTATGCCCGTTTCCCTGACCCGGTTTCGCACCACATCCTCGCGGTGCAGCTGGCAGCCGAGTTCATAGGGAGAACCGTTGATCGCGACGATCACTTCGGCGCCGGCCGCGCGGCTGGATGCCACCGGGCCCTTCTGCCAGACGTCCTCGCAAATGTTGAGGCCTATGCGTATACCCTTGAGACGAAGCACGGCGGCGTCCTTGCCGGGTTTGAAATAACGTTGCTCGTCAAATACACGATAGTTAGGCAGCAATTGCTTGCGGTAACTTGCCAGCACTTTTCCGTCGAGAAAAACACCACAGGAATTGAAAATTTCGTCTGCCAAAAATTCCGGGTAACCGAATAGTACAGCGATGTCGCGCACAGATTCACGAATCGTATCGATTGCTTTCGCGACACGCCGCCGCAGCCCGGAGTGGAAAAGAAGGTCTTCGGGCGGATACCCGCAGACGCTCAGCTCCGGAAATACCACCAGGTCCGCACGCATTTCGTCGCGGGCCCGCGCCGAATACTCGAGTATCCTCGCCGTATTGCCAGCGACATCGCCGACGACCATGTCCAGCTGTGCCAGCGCAACGATGATTTTGTCAGTCAAGGCGAAACCGCACTCTTCCCGGTGGCGTCAAGGGCTCATTCGCGATCAGCCACCGAGCAGTTCCAGCATCCTGCTGCCGAGTTCCGCCGGCGAGCGCACAATTGCTGCTCCGGCCGCATCGAGCGCCTTGAACTTGTCGGCCGCGGTGCCCTTGCCACCAGCAATGATCGCACCGGCATGGCCCATGCGCTTGCCTGGCGGAGCGGTGACGCCGGCAATGTATGCGACCACGGGCTTCTTTACTTCGGACTGCATGAACTCTGCAGCGGCCTCCTCGTCCGTTCCGCCGATCTCTCCCACCATGACGATACCGGCCGTGCCCGGGTCCGCTTCGAAGAGCGCAAGACAATCGATGAAGTTCATGCCGCGCACCGGATCGCCGCCGATGCCGACGCAGGTGCTCTGGCCCAGCCCCGCGTTCGTGGTCTGAAAGACCG
>DATICC010000153.1:0-3788 GCA_035457045.1 Woeseiaceae bacterium
GGCTACAAGTTTGCCGATTTCCTGCGGGTAGGCATTCCGCTGTCGATCATCATGTGGCTGGGCTTCTCGTTCGTCCTGCCATTCCTCTACGACCTGTCCTGATAGATTGAAAAAGGTGTCAGGTTTATTTTCTTCGCAGAAAAGTGCCATGTTTACCTTCCTCCACCCGAAGAAAATAAACCTGACACCTTTTTCACGGGTCAGCTGCGCTTGCTACGGCGACTTTCATTTAGTCTCGATCGAAACCAATGCGCCCGGGCTGCTTGACGGCCGTAATGCCCGCGGGGATACTCGGATGCCATGAGGAACCTGCAGATCAATCGCAACAGCTGGTGGTGGCAACCCCGCAAGGAGTGGGTTGCGGCCTGACGTTACAGCACAAGCAATACAAGCAGTAGATCGAATCGCAAAGCCCGACTCCGAATGAACCCTCGGGGCCGGGCTTTTTTATATCCGGCGCATTCCATCAGCAAGTACCAGAGAATCAACACACAGACAATGAAGCCACCGTTCGACATAGCTGCCGATCTCGACACACCGGTGTCGGCCTACCTGAAGTTGTCGTCGCTCGCGCCGCGCTACCTGCTGGAAAGCGTCGAAGGCGGCGAGCGCCTCGCGCGTTACTCGTTCCTTGGATTCGGCGATGCGCTCGAGTTGCGCATGGGACCGGGCGGCATAGAGATCGGTGCACGACAACTGCCCCGTCCGGCTGGTCGCGATGAATACCTCGATGCCCTGCGCGTTGCGCTCGGGGAGGCGCCGCGGCCGCTGCCGCTCGTCGATGGCCTGCCGTTCTCCGGCGGGCTGGTCGGCGTCTCCGGCTACGACGTGGTACGGCTGTTTGAACGCCTGCCACGGCAACGCCCGGCAGGGAACACCATACCGGATGCCGCATTCGTCGCGGCGTCGTCCGTACTCGTATTCGACCACCTGACACGGCGCGTTGCCTTGCTGCACGACGGATCGGAACAGGAGCGCCAGAGTCTCCGCAAGGAAGTGATACGCCTGCTGCGCGGCCCGATCCCGGTGAACGGTGGCACGGTTCGTATCAGCGAGGCGAGGGCGGGCATGAGCGAGGCGCAATACGCGGATCGCGTCAGGGCCTGCAAAGAGTACATAGCGGCAGGCGATATCTACCAGATCGTGCTCTCGGTGCTTTTCAGTGGCAGGAGCAACGTCGCGCCGTTCGAGGTGTACCGTGCGCTACGACTTCTCAATCCGTCGCCGTACATGTTCTATCTCGATTTCGGCGACTTGCAACTTGCGGGTTCCTCGCCGGAAGCACTGGTGAAGCTGAATGGCCGGCAGGCATCGCTGCGCCCCATCGCCGGGACCCTGCCTCGCGGCGCCACGCCGGAGGAGGACCTGCGTAACGAGGCAATGCTGCTGGCCGATCCGAAGGAGTCGGCGGAGCACGTCATGCTGGTAGACCTGGCGAGAAACGATCTCGGCCGTGTGGCCACACCCGGAAGTGTGCGCGTCGATCCGTATCGCGCCATCGAACGCTACAGTCACGTGATGCACATCGTCAGCGGTGTGCAGGGGGAACTCGCGCCGCAGTACGACGCATTCGACCTGTTCGCCGCGAGTTTTCCTGCGGGCACACTGGTCGGGGCGCCGAAGGTGCGGGCGATGGAAATCATCGACGAGATGGAGCAGACCGGGCGTGGCCTGTACGCCGGGACCGCAGGCTATTTCGGCGTAGGCGGCGACATGGACCAGGCGATAACCATACGCACCCTGGTTTTCCACGGAGACGAATACAGCTTCCAGGCCGGCGCGGGAATCGTTGCAGACAGCTCGCCACACAAGGAGTACCACGAAGTGCTGGCGAAAAGTGCGATCCTGCGCAGCGCCCTGGAGATCGCGGGAGAAGGATTGTGAATAAATCACCCGTGCGGATGCTGCTGATCGACAACTACGACTCGTTCACCTACAACCTGGTGCAGGCGTTCGCGGCGCAGGGGGCCGAAGTACTTGTGTACCGAAACGATGCCATCGATGTCACAACGGCTCTGGCACTCGACCCCACGCACCTCGTGATATCGCCGGGGCCGGGCAGGCCGGAGGACTCCGGCGTTTCGCTTGCAATGATCGGCGCTTTCGGCGGACGCATCCCCTTGCTTGGCGTCTGTCTCGGTCACCAGTGTCTTGTTCATTATTACGGCGGCGCGATCGTCCGCGCCGGGCGCCTGATGCACGGGAAGACCTCGATGGTGAAGCACGACGGGCGAAATCTGTTCGCGGGCCTGTCACAACCGTTCGAAGCGGGCCGCTATCACTCGCTGTGCGCCGAGCATGCGTCGCTGCCGGCGGAGCTGGAATTGACCGCGGAGACGGAGCAGGGCGAGATCATGGGCGTGCGACACCGCAGCCTGCCTCTCGAGGGTGTGCAGTTTCACCCGGAAAGCGTCTTGACCCCGGAGGGCGATCGGTTGCTGGCCAACTTCCTCGCGATGAGGTCTGCATGAGCAGTTCCTACGCAGCGTTGCTGAACCACCTGCTCGATGGCAGATCGTTGAGCGAATCCGAAGCGGCGTCGATCATGCGCGCGATGGCCCACGGTGACATGCCGGCGCCGGTCGCCGGGGCGTTGCTGGCCGGCCTGCGCGCCAAGGGCGAAACGGCGGAAGAGATTCGCGGCTTCGCCACTGCCATGCGCGAGCTGGCGGTGAATCCCGGGATACCGGAAGGCGCGCCGACCGTGGACACGGTGGGCACCGGCGGCGACGGCTCGGGCAGCCTGAATCTCTCGACCGGCGCCGGGCTGCTCGCTGCCGCCTGCGGCGCGCGTGTGGTCAAGCACGGCAACCGCTCGATATCGAGCCGCTCGGGCAGCGCCGACATACTCGAATGCCTCGGTGTGCCGCTGCCGTTGGATGGCAGGGCAGCCGTCGCCTGCCTCGAAGCAACGGATTTCACGTTCCTGTTTGCGCCTGCGTATCACCCGGCGATGAAAGCGATCATGCCGGTGCGCACCGCGCTCGGCGTGCGCACGGTATTCAACCTGCTCGGGCCGCTCACCAATCCGGCGGCACCGCCGTACCAGCTGATCGGTGCATTCAGCCTGCCGGCCGCAAAGCTCATGGCCGACACGTTGGCCGGCATGCCGATCGAGCGCGCTTTCGTGGTGCACGGAGAGCCGGGCTGGGACGAGGCAACTCCGGTCGGCGAGTTCGTACTGTTCGACGTGCGGCCCGGGCGCGTGACGGAAACACGCCGCGTGCCGGAGCAATACGGCGTGAACCGCTGTGCACCGCAGGACCTTGCGGGCGGCGATGCAAGCCGCAATGCCGCGGAGCTGCGGCTCGTATTTGCGGGAGAGGACCGCGGCGCGCATCGGGATGCGCTGCTCATGGGTACGTCGCTGGTACTCGAAGTGACCGGGATGGTGCGGGATGCCCGTCAGGGTGTCGAGATGGCAGCGGCGGCGATCGACGAGGGCGCGGCAAGCGCATTCCTCCAAAAGCTCGCAGCACATTTTTCCGGCCGATGAGCGATTTCCTGAAGAAAATGGAAGCTGCCAGCAAGGCGCGTGCCGCTGCAATGCCACCCGCTGTTGCTGCAGCGAGTCTCGATTTGCCGTTGCATGCACTGCGTCTCAATGGTTTCGACCTGTTTGCCGAGATCAAGAACAACTCGCCCTCGGAGGGACGGCTCGGCGAAGCCGGTGACGATCGCGGCTTGCGTGCCCGCAACTACGTGCGCGGCGGGGCTGCAGCGATTTCGGTGTTGACCGAACCGTCGGCCTTTGGCGGAGACCTGCAGCACCTGCGCGATGTCGTCGG
>DATICC010000154.1:0-3685 GCA_035457045.1 Woeseiaceae bacterium
GCAATGCCGTCGAGACCGCGTCGCACACCTTGCGCGACTTGCGGGTGGCGGAGGTGACCAAGACCGACGTCGTTATCGAGAACGGCAAGATTGCGGCTTTCAGGGCGCGGGTGAGCCTCTCGTTCAAATACCAGGATTGAGGCGGACGCTCGCGCGCCGTTCAACCGCGTGTTCGAGCGGACGAAGTGATCGCCGCTCAACGCGCGGGAGGAGGCAATTTTCGTCGTGTCGGCGCTGGCGGGAATTCAGACCCCTGCGAATGGGTTCGCGCAATGGAAACCAAGGCGACGGAAGGAATCAGGGGCCCTACCTGTTTGCCACCTGAATCGTCGGCGGCCTGCTCACCAGGAACCTTAGAGGGTGAGTGCGGTCTCTTGAGTTTTGGTTCTGGGAAATCGTGGCTATGCAGTTGGTGAAGGTGAAAGTATTGGACCTGCCGGTGCGGGTCTTTCACTGGGTGCTGGCGGCGCTTACCTGCTTTTCCTGGTGGAGCGGGACGCAGGGCGGCGACCCGCTGTGGATGACTTATCACCTGTGGTCGGGTTACTCGATTCTCACGCTCCTGCTGTTCCGCATCGCATGGGGGTTCGTGGGTAGCACGCACGCACGATTCAGCGATTTTCTCTACGGGCCCCGTGCGATCATCGAATTCCTCAAGACGTTGCCGCAGCGCGAAGCAGCGCGATTCGCGGGCTACAATCCACTCGGCGGCTTGAGCGTCGTGCTCATTTTCCTCTGCATTGCGCTGCAGATCGGCACGGGGCTGTTCGCGAACGACGACATCGTGACCGAGGGCCCCCTCTACAAATGGGTCAGCAAGGGAACCAGCGATTTCCTCACTACCATACACAGCTACAACTTTTACGTGATACTGGCGCTGGTCAGCCTGCACGTCACAGCCGTGCTGTTCCATCTCGCATACAAGTCGGAAAACCTGTTCGCACCGATTTTCACCGGTAATAAAATGCTGTCGCAAGACGCTGCCGCTGCGAAGACGCGCGACCCGGGTTCTGGCCTGGCATTGCTGGTGTTCGGCATTGCGGCACTGGCGGTGTACTTACTCGTCCGAGCTTGACAAGAAAAAGCCGCGCCCCGCGCGGCTTTTTTCGTGGCAAATCCCGACTTACTTGGTGCGGAAGGCGTCGTGGCAGGCCCCGCAGGCTTTGGCAACTCCGCCAAATGCCGGGCGCACCGCGTCCAGACTGCCAGTTTTTGATGCGTCCACGAGCTTGATGGCTTCGGCCTGGAAGCGGTTGAGCGCCTGCTTGAATTTCTCGGGGTCGCTCCAGATCTCTGGTTTCGCGCGTGACTCGACATCGGGTGCCTTGTCGGTCCCGGGTGCAAAGGCATCCCCCTTCATTCTGGCAGTTTGCCCGATGACCTGTGCGTTAAATGCGAACACCTCCGCGTCATAGGGCCGCTGCCCTTTCACCATTGCCGCCATCGGTCGCATGTGCCAGCTTTGTATCGACATGACAGCCTTCCGGTATTTGATGACTTCCTCCGGTTTCTGCTGAGCGAGGGAGGCTCCGGCGATGCCAGAGGCGACCGTGGCTAATGTGATGCAGATGATGCTCTTTTTCATCGACGGCCTCCTGTGTCATGGTTAAGAACGTTCCATTCCCGGTTCGGGCTTTATATCCTAGCTGTCGCGGCGACCCGTGTCCAAAACACGCGCCACTGCCGGTTTATTCCCGCAACCGGAAGCCGGCCGGCTCATCCGGGCTTTCGCAGAAAAGGCAGCATGCGCAACAGCACTTCGTCGCGATCGAGGATATGGTGCTTGAGCGCAGCGGCCAAATGAATGCAGGCGACAACGAAGAGCATTACATTCAACGAAAAATGCGCCAGCCTCAACTGCTCGGCGAACAGCTTGTCCTGCGCGACCAGATCGGGAAGCTGGACCCACCCTAGGTAGACCGTTGGTATCCCGGAAGCCGAGCTGAAAAGCCACCCCGTGAGCGGGACGGCGATTGGCAATAGGTAGAGCAGCAGATGCGAGACGCCCATGACCACGCGCTGCCAGTACAGCATCGAATCCGGCGCGGGCGGGGCGGGATGAGCGAGCCGCCAGCCTATGCGGAATGCCGCGATCAGGAAAATAGTGACGCCCAACCACTTGTGCCAGGAAATGTATTTCAGCTTTTGGGGCGAAAGCGGCAGCTCCACCATGTAGAGTCCGAGCGCCCAGGACGCGATGATCAGTGCCACGACCAGCCAATGCAGGAAGATCGCGACTCCCCCGTAGCGGGGGTGGCCGTCAGCCATGTACGCTAATTCTTGTAGGCAAAGATGTTGATGAAAACGCGAACGTCGTCGCCAATGCTCTTGGAAGCGCGGGTCATGCCGAATTCGGAGCGCCGGATTGTGCCGCTGGCAACTGCACCGCAGGTTTCCCGTTTGTTGGTCGGGTGCGTAATGCACTTTAAGGACACCAGCTCGAGGCTGACCGGGCGCGTGACACCCAGCAGGGTCAGCTCGCCATCCGCGCCCACCAGGTTGTCGCCATCGAATCGGAGGCTCCTGGAGCGGAACGTCATGGTGGGGAACTGGGATGAATTGAAATAGTTCTCGGTTCGCAGGAGCTCGTCACGTCGCGGATAGCCGGTGTCGACAGTGGTGGCATCGATCTCCGCCTCGATGCTGCCCGTTTTCTCGGCCCGGTCGAGCGTAATCGTGCCGGTGGTCTTGTTGAAGCGTCCGCGTATCGAGGTGACGCCCAGGTATCCGACTTCGAAATTGCTGAAGGAATGCGGCAAATCGATGACGTAGGTCTCCGGCGCTGCCCCCGCCGGAGCAGCAAGCAAGATGACCAGTACGATAAATCCGCGACGAAGTCTCATCATCTCTCCTTTAGGTTCTCGAGCCAATGAGTCTGGATTGGGCCTAGCCTTTCAGGGACGGCTTGCTTCTGGTGTGAAGCCTGAATCGGATTTGCACATCGTCGGCAACAACATCGACGTGTCTCCATACGCCCTGGCCGATGCCGTATTGCAGACGCCGAATGTTGAACATACCCTCGATCACGGAGTTCCCCGCGGCATCGGTCTTGACGGAATAAGGTACCGTAACATCATGGGTCCTGCCCTTGATGGTGAGCGGGCCACGCGCTTCGTATCGGCCGCCCCCCAGGGATCGCACGCTGGTCGACACAAAATTTGCCTTTGGAAATTTCCTCGCGTCGAGCCAATCTTTGTCCAGCGCCTCGACGTTCACGTCGTCATGGCCGACGTCAAAGCTCGCCGCATCGACTTCGATATGGGCCTTGATGGCCTCGGGCGTGGCCGGGTCGAACGCGAGCTGTGCGCTGAACTTCTTGAATTTCGCCTCGACCGGCACATTCAATTGCCGCGAAGCGACGGTAATCTGGCTGCGACCGTAGTCGATCTGCTGGGCACCCGTGGCGAGCGGCAATGCGACCAACGCGACTGTCGCCAATGAGGCAAATGAAACGTTTGCACGGACGATCATGTAGTATTCAAAGCGGGTGGTATCGGCCAGTACTATAACAATCCCTAAGCACGGTTCAACCCGCCGAACCGTGCCGGTAATACCACTTCGTGGTGTCCCAGGCGTTGATCCCCCCGTCTCGCGTCCGTCATGCGAAATCGAGCCTGCCGCCGCGGGCACGCTTGATCTCGCCGCGGCGCCGCTTCGATTCCAGCCGCCGTCGCCGAGACGCGCG
>DATICC010000155.1:0-11911 GCA_035457045.1 Woeseiaceae bacterium
GGGCCACAGCCGGATCCGCAAGCAAGTCGACCGGCACGGCAGCCTGCGTGGCTATCAATGGTTTGGCTTGCATGAAATCTCTCGGGCTGTTGATCGCGTCCACGGCGATCAGTGCTCCGTTCTTCAGGTACAGGCAGGAGAACGAGCGGCTGTCGGGGGCGCCGCGCAGCACCGTCTGGTCGTAGCCTTGCGACAATCCGGCTATCTGCAGTTTGATGTCGTACTGGTCCGACCAGAACCAGGGTACGTCGCAGTAGTGTGTTTCCTCGCCGCAGATGTTTTGCGCTGCCGTCCGCGCCTGCTCGAGAGCGTTGTGCACCGACTCGAGTCGCACGCTGCGGCCGAAAATGGCGTTCGGATGAAACGTGCAGTCACCGATCGCGTAAATATCCGGGTCGCCGGTCCGGCACCGGTCATCGACCACGATGCCGTTATTGATCTCCAGCCCCGCCGCCGCGGCAAGGCCGATATTCGGTTCGATACCGATACCTATCAATACCAGGTCGCATGGCAGCGGGTTCGACCTGAGCAAATGGACTGATTCGACCCGGCTCCCACCAGAGAAACCGGTGACGCCGGTCGCGAGCCGCAGTTCGACGCCGTGGCTGCGATGTTCCTTCTCGTAGAACTCGGACACCTGAGAAGACACGACGCGGCTCATCACGCGGCTTTCCGTCTCGACCACCGTCACATCGAGGCCGAGCTGGCGGGAGACGGCGGCGACCTCGAGCCCGATGTAGCCTGCGCCGATCACTACCATGCGTCGGCCCGGCAGCATGTCCTTGCGCATCACGTCCACGTCGTGAATGTTTCGCAGGTAATGAATGCCGGGCAGGTCCGTGCCTGGCAACGACAGGCGACGCACGACTGCGCCCGTCGCAAGGATCAGCGAGTCGTAACGCACCGTCTCGCCCGACGACAGGCTGACGGACCTGTCCTTCCGGCTGATCGATTCGGCGCGCGTTTCGAGGCGCACGTCGATATTGGCTTCGCCATAATAGCGGTCGGGTTTGAGATGCAGCCTTTCTGCCGGCAGTTCGCCGGCAAGAAATTTTTTCGACAGGGGCGGACGCTGGTACGGGTACCAGGGTTCCTCGCCGACCATGACGATCTCGCCGGCAAACTTCCTTTGCCTCAGAGTCACGGCTGCCTGACCGGCCGCGTGCCCTGCGCCCGCGATGACTACGCGATTTACCATGTTATGAGACCCGCTACGCCTGCAACGACACTACATTGCGCTGATGCCGCCGTCGACCCGGATCTCGGTTCCGGTTACAAACCGGGACTCGTCCGAGGCGAGATACAGCACGGCATAGGCAACATCCTCCGGCGTCCCGACGCGGCCAAGCGGGACCTGGCGCCCCAGCTTCTGCAGGACACTGGCGCGGTCCGAGTCACCAACCATCCCGTCAAGTATGGGCGTATCGATGAAAACCGGGTGTACCGAGTTGCAGCGTATGTTGTTGGCGGCCCTGGCGCAGTGCAGCGCAACTGACTTGCTGAGATGCCTGACGGCGGCCTTGGCAGAGTTATAAGCAGCGAGATTGTGCGCGGCGATGATGCCGGATATGGACGAGATATTGACGATGGATCCGCCACCGCTGGCAGCGATATGCGGGATCGAGTACTTGCAGCCGAGGAAAACGCTGTCCAGGTCGACAGCGTGAACGTGGTGCCAGGTTTCGAGGGTTTCATCCTGGACACTGGCTACCGATCCGATTCCGGCGTTGTTGACCAGAACATGCAGACCACCGAAATGTTCGACGGTCGCGGCCAGTACTTCGCCCCAGCGATCTTCGTCCGTAACGTCCTGGTGCATCGACGCCGCGCAATCCGCACGCTGCGCGTTGATCGACGCAGCCACCGATGCAACACCGTTGGCATTGATGTCAGTCAACATTACGCGCGCACCTTCGCCGGCAAGCATGCGCGCGATGGCGGCACCGAGCCCCTGCGCGGCACCGGTGACCAGCGCGATCCTGTTTTCCGCCCGCCCCATGTGTATTCCCTGTTCGGCCAGCAACCGGCATTCTACTTGCGATATGCTGCGAATACCCGTCGTCATGAGCCAGGAAAGTGCAATCGAAATGAAAACGCATGCAATCAGAATTCATCAGTTTGGCGGACCGGAAGTGCTCCGGTTCGAGGAGGTCGACCTGGCGGATCCCGCGGCCGGCGAAGCCAGGATCCGGCACAAGGCCATCGGGCTGAATTTCATCGATACGTACTTTCGAACCGGACTTTATCCATCAGCATTGCCGGCAGGGTTGGGCAGCGAGGCCGCCGGCGTCGTCGAAGCCGTGGGCGCGGGAGTAAAGGATGTCAGGGTCGGCGACCGCGTCGTCTACACAGGTCGGCCCGCGGATGCATTCTCCGAGGCCCGAAATTTTCCAGCAAGCCAACTGGTCCCGATACCGCCGGCAATCAGTGACGAACAGGCCGCCGCGGTGTTGCTGAAAGGACTGACGGCATGGTACCTGCTCCGCCGGAGTTACCCGGTGAGGAAAGGCGACGCGGTGTTGTTGTATGCGGCCGCCGGCGGCGTCGGTTCACTCGCGAGCCAGTGGGCGAAGGCGCTGGGTGTGACTGTCATCGGCGTCGTCAGCACCAGGGAAAAGGCCGAACTCGCCCGGTCCCAGGGCTGCGAGCATATCGTGATGGCCGACGACCCGGACGTTCCTGCTGCCGTGCGCAAACTGACCGGTGGCGAGGGCGTCGCGGCCGTGTACGATTCCGTCGGCAAGGACACATTTTTTGCATCCCTCGATTCGCTCCGGCCGCACGGCGTCATGGTGTCGTTCGGAAATTCTTCAGGGCCAGTGGCTCCTTTTGCGCCATCCGAACTGGCCAGGCGGCACTCCCTGTACGTTACGCGACCGGTGCTGTTCGACTTCATCAGTACGCGGGACAAATTGCTTGCGGCCTCCGCCGAGTTGTTTGATGTCCTGCAAAGCGGCGTACTGAAAATAAATGTCAACCAGCGTTACACGCTGAAGGATGCGGCGAAAGCGCAGGCCGATCTCGAGTCCCGCAAGACGACCGGATCGACCGTGCTGATTCCGTGACAGAGAAAGGCAAAGCGCGCCATTGATCGACAGTGTGTCAGGGCTGCACAGGGTTTAGCGGCCAGAATGCCGGCAGCAGCAACATGGCGGCGACGAACAATACCAGCGTCAGTGGCACACCGACTTTCAGGTAATCAATGAATCGATAGCCGCCGGGCCCCATGACCAGGATGTTCGCCGGGTGGGAAATCGGACTGGAGAAGCTCGCTGCAGCCATGGCGATCGCCATCATCGCCGTGTGCGGCAGCACGCCCATGTCGGCCATTGCCGTCAGCACGATGGGTGACATCAGCACGACCAGCACTGCCGCCGGAATGATCATGGATGCCATCGCGGTCAGCGCATAAAGTCCCATGATCACGGACCAGGGGCCGGAGTCGCCAAGCAGGGCCATGAGCTGCGTGGCGAGCCATGACGCTGCGCCCGTGTCCTGCATGGCGGTGCCCAGCGGCAACATGCCGGCGATCAGGAAGATGGCCTGCCAGTTGATGGCGCGATACGCCTGTTCCATGTTGAGGCAGCCGGTGAGCACCATGATGCTGCCGCCGACTACGGCGGCGACTGCAATCGGCGCCAGCCCGCCCATGACGCTCGCCACGACGCCGAACATGATGAGCGCCGCCAGCCGGGCGCGGCCGGTATCCGGCGGTTCCTGGCCGAGTGAAGTCAGGATCAGGAAATCGGAATCGTTGGCGAGCAGCTGCAAGCGATCGCGCGGACCGAGCAGCAACAGCGCGTCTCCGACCTGCAGACGTTCGTCGGCGAGGTCGGTGCCCAGCGGCCCGCCCTCGCGCCAGATGCCCGCCAGCTCGATGCCATAACGCTTGCGGAAATTCAGTTCGCCGACGGTCTTGCCGGCCAGCGTGCTGCGGGGATCGAGCGTCGCATCCATAAGTGTCAGCCGCGCGGACTCGAAAGCGCCCAGGCTGGGCACGGTGCGGGTCTCCACTTCCAGTTCCTGCAGGCCGCGCAGGACATCCAGGTCTTCGTGCTGGCCTTCGATCAGCAGCAGGTCTCCGCCGACGAGCACTTCGTCGCCGCGCGGCATGAGCGTGAGTTTTCCATCGCGAAAAATCGCCAGGACGCGAAAATCGAACACGTCATCGAGCCGGCTCCGCCGCAGCGTGACGTCGGCCAGGTCGCTGTACTTCGGCAGGCGCACGACGAACAGGTGCTCGTCGGCCTTGTACACATTCTGCAGATTCTCCGGCGAGAGTACCGCCACACTCTGGAAATCAGCGTGCTTCTCCAGGTTGGCAATATCCTCGGTCTCGCCTTGCAACAACAGGCGATCGCCGGCGCGCAGCGGCACGTAGGCCAGGTTCGTCAACCGGTACTGATTACGGCGATAGATACCGACGATGCTCACGTTGAAACGGTTGCGGAAGGACGCATGGCGCACCAGTTCACCGACCAGCGGCGACCCGTCCTGGAGGACGGCTTCGGCGTACGCCATGCGCGCGGCAACCATAGATTTCAATACCGGCGCCTCGCGCTCGATCACCAGATCGCTCCAGCGCTGCAGCTCGCGGAACTGTTGGATGCGCCCCTGAACCAGGATGCTGTCGCCGCCACGCAGCACTGTCTGCCGACTCGGAAATGTCTCGCTGCGGCCATTGCGGACCAGTGCGAGAATGATAAGCCCCGTCGATGAGCCGATACGGCTGTCCGCCAGCGTCTTGCCAACCAGCACCGAGTCTTCGGGGATGCGCATCAGGAACGTTTGCTCCTGCAGTTTGTACAGCGACCTGAGACTGCGCTGGCTGTGTTGCCGGCTGCGCGCGACCTGTGTTCTCGGCAGCAGCAACCTCCCGACCAGTCCGACGAACAAAACCCCGGTTATCATGAGTGCACCGCCCAGCGGCGTGAAATCGAACAGGTGGAACGGTTCAAAACCGCCGCGGCTCAGTGCTTCGCTGATCAGCAGGTTTCTCGGCGACCCGATCAGGGTGGTCAGGCCGCCGAGCAGCGTACCGAAAGCAAGGGGCATCAGGAGACGGGACACCGGGATGCGCGTACGCCGGGCCACTTCCACCGCGACCGGCAACATCAATGCTGCAACTCCGATGTTATTCATGAACGCAGCGAGTACGCCGGACGTCAACATGATCACGAGGATCATCGGCACTTCGCGTTTACCCGCGACGCGCAGCACCTGGTGGCCTATGACGTTGGCGATACCAGTCCTGGTGAGGCCTTCGCTCAGGATGAACATAGCCCACACGGTGATTACCGCACTGCTGCTGAACCCCTGGAATATGTCTTCGGACCCGACCAGGCCGGTGACCGCCAGTGTTCCGAGTACCAGCAGGGCCACGAGATCTGTGCGGACGACCTCGCTGACGAACAGGATCAGCGAGATGGCCAGGATGCCAAGAACCAGTGCGATCTCGAATGTCATTGTCGGATGGGCGTGACCGCCCTGTACTACTCGAAGGGACTCAATCAGAATTGCCCGGAATTTATACACGACCCCCGATGAATTAGCCAAAGAGCCCGCAGCACTTGTGCCGAAGTCAGAAACTTGAAATCCGCAGACTGTTATGAACCGAAAGTACCGCGACGAACGGTCAGGCACCGGATCCGTGGAGTCGACTACTGCATCAACGAGTGGGGCGATGAAAACGCCAGGACGATGTTCCTGTTGCACGGTTGGGGTGATACGGGAAGCACCTTCCAGTTCCTGGTCGATGAGTTGTCATCGGACTGGCGGCTCATCGCTCCCGACTGGCGCGGGTTTGGCGAATCACATTACCGGACCGAGTGCTACTGGTTCCCGGACTACGTCGCCGACCTGGATGCGCTGCTCCGCATCTACAGCCCGGACCGGGCCGTGCAACTGGTCGGTCACAGCATGGGGGCAAACGTTGCCGGCCTGTACGCCGGCATCATGCCCGAGCGCGTGAGCGCATTCGTCAACATCGAGGGCTTCGGGCTGGCGGACAGCGACCCTGCGAATGCCCCGGCTCACTACCGGCGCTGGATTGAAGCGGGACGCGAAAGGCGCGGGTACACACGGTATCGGTCCTGGGACGAGCTCGTGCCGAAGATCCTGAAGCGCAGTCCCGCCATGCCGCCGGACAGGGCGCTGTTCGTTGCGATGCAATGGGCGACGGAAAGCGAGGCCGGCATCGAGATCAAGGCGGACCCGGCCCACAAACTGCCGAATGCCGTGCAGTACCGGCGAGCCGAAGCCATGGCCTGTCGCGCCGCGATCCGGGCGAGGGTGCTGGTGGTAAGCGGCGAAGACTCCGATTTTTTCGAGGCAGGCAAAGCCTGGCTTGCCGGTGGCAACGCTGCGTCGGAATACCCGAGCGCGCAGGTCGTAACGATCCCGGGTGCGGGACACATGGCCCATTTCGAGCAGCCGGCGAGACTCGCGCGGGTCATCGAAGACTTTCTCCTGCAGGACTTGTAAATTCGTCCAGTACTGTATAAAAATACAGAAGTTTTCCCGGGGCAAGCATGCGCGCAGCGGCCGAAATTCCAGTGGACTACCTGCAGGACCTGAATCCCTCGCAAAGGCAGGCAGCGAGTTACGGCGCCCGGAACGGCGATGGCCGTTACACCGCGGGACCCTTGCTGGTGATCGCAGGGGCGGGTACCGGCAAGACCATGACGCTGGCACATCGGGTGGCCCACCTCGTGGTGCAGGGCGTCAATCCGGAACGCATCCTGCTGTTGACCTTCACGCGGCGTGCGGCGCAGACCATGAACCAAAGGGTCGAATCGATAGTGCGTAGAGCGTTGCGTGACAATCACGGCAGCAACGCATCGCCGGTGCAGCTGCCCTGGTCGGGTACCTTTCATTCGGTGGCGAACAGGCTGCTGCGCCACTACGCCCATAACCTTTGCCTCGATCCCGGGTTTTCGGTACTGGATCGCGGCGATTCCGCTGACGTAATGGACGTCGTGCGGCACGAACTGAAGCTGTCGGCGACGTCCAGGCGTTTTCCAAAGAAAGATACCTGCCTTGCAATCTACTCCCGCTGTGTGAACGCGCGCGTATCGCTGGCCGATGCACTGTCCGCGACCTTTCCCTGGTGCAAGGACTGGGAGCCCGAACTTCGCGAGCTGTTTCGCGCCTACGTGTCGCGCAAGCAGGAGAGTAATGCGCTCGACTACGATGACCTGTTGCTGTACTGGAGTCACCTGGTTGCCGAGCCGGAGATAGCCGCGGAGATCGGTTCCTGGTTCGATCATGTGCTGGTCGACGAATACCAGGACACGAACCTGCTGCAGGCTGAGATCCTGAACGCCATCAAGCCGGAAGGGCAGGGGTTGACCGTCGTCGGCGATGACGCGCAGTCGATCTACTCGTTTCGTGCCGCCGAAGTCGGGAATATCCTCGGATTTCCCGATCAGTACATCCCGACTGCGACCGTCGTAAGCCTGGAGGAGAACTATCGATCGACGCAACCGATACTGGACAGCGCAAACTGCCTGATAGCGGAAAGCGAGCGCCAGTACCGGAAGAACCTGTTCACCGCCAAAAAGGGCGGCACGAAGCCGCAATACGTCACGGTGGAAGACGCCGACGCGGAGGCGGAATTCGTCGTACTCGGAGTCCTCGCCAACCGCGAGCAGGGTATGCAACTGAAGAATCAGGCGGTGCTGTTTCGCGGCGCGCATCACAGCGACAGGCTGGAACTCGAACTGGTTCGTCGCAATATTCCCTACGTCAAGTACGGCGGCCTGAAATTCCTCGAGGCCGGTCACGTCAAGGATCTGCTGTCGATCCTCAAGTGGGCGGAAAACCCGCGCAACCAGGTCGCAGCATTCAGGGTTCTCAAACTCCTGCCCGGAATGGGCCCGGCCTATGCGTCACGTTGCTTCGGGCATATTGTCGCCGCGGATTTTCGTTTCGGCTCGCTGCGACATTTCCTGCCGCCGTCCGGTGCCCGCGAGGAATGGCCGTCTTTTTGCCAACTGATGGAGCAGTTGTCGGCCGCTCCGCTGGATGACAACGCCTGGCAAACCCAGGTCACCGCCGCAAGGAAATGGTACCAGCCGCAACTGGAGCGGCTGTACGACGGACTGGAGACGCGCGAAGCCGACCTTGAGCAGCTCGAACAGATCTCCGGCCGCTACCCGACACGGGAACGTTTCCTGACCGAACTGACGCTGGATCCGCCTGCGGCAGGCGGCGACCTTGCCGGCGATCCTTTGCTGGACGAAGACTATCTGATCCTGTCGACGGTACATTCGGCAAAAGGCCAGGAGTGGGAAGCGGTTTACCTGCTGAATTTTGCCGATGGAAATTTCCCATCCGAATTTGCCACCGGGAAGGCGGACCTGATCGAGGAGGAACGCCGCCTGCTGTACGTTGCCATGACTCGTGCAAAGCAGTCCCTGCAGCTGATAGCGCCGCTCAAATACCACGTCACCCAGCAGCGCCGCGACGGCGACAAGCATGTCTACGGGGCGAGGAGCCGTTTCATGACAGAGCGCCTGATGCGCACGATGCAAGCGCGATTTTATGGGCCGGCGGAGACCGTTTCCAATCGGCTCGTTCCCGTCAGCGGCAGCCGCATCGACGTGGCAGGACGCGTACGCGAAATGTGGTAGCGGCCTTGCCGTTCAGTATCGCGGAATCAGTGCCAGGCGCCGATGATGGTAGCCATCACGGCAAACGTCACGATGTAATAGCCCGCATTGATGCTGAACAGGCGCAATGATCGCAATTCGAAAAGATAAGTGACGCCGTATGCCGTTGCGATCCAGCATATGCCCACGACCAGGCCGGATTGCAACCCCGTTTGCCAGGTACTGCCCGCGCCGAGAAATGCGGCAAGCGCTGTAGCAGCTACGAATTGCAGCACGGCCGTGCCGGCGAGTACCGGCCGCATGTTGATCTTCGCCAGGGATTCCTCGGACAGACCGACTTCCTGCATCCACGCATTGCCGAACATCGACCTGGAATACCAGAAAGCTCCCAGCGAGAACGCGGCGGCAGTCGCGGCCAGAACAGCCAGCCAGTTCACCGTTGCCAGTACGTCGGCAATCCCCATTGTGTGATCCTTCTTGTTCTTGTCCGGACACTCCAGTCTATCAGAGGCCGGCCCGCAGCAGCACTGGTCGGCAGGTCACAATTCCTTGCTGCCGCTGTCCGAGCGTACCGGCTATCGTGAACTTAGTCACAAATGTTCAACTCCAAAAAAGTTATACATACTATGCGTGCGCTCCCCGGACGAATGGGGAAGGCGATTTGCGGTGGTCTCGGCGGCATTCATCGAGGTACACGCGTTTGGCAGTCGACCGCTGAACCACAAGGTTTTCTTTTCGCAAGGAGGAAAGCTTGGCGATGAATACCCACGCTACCACTGGCCACGTGATGCCGGTCCGAAACCTTCGTGACTATTTCCGGCAGTCCATCGATGCAGCCATCGATCGCCAGGGCGTCTCAGTCGATACTCACGCCACTCATTACGTCGTCAACCTGCTGACGATCTTCTCGAGGTCGGAAGAACTGTACGAAGATCACGGCGACATGTACGGGTTGCGGCCGCTCGCGCTCATGCTTGCCGACGCCGTCGATGCGAAAACCGCAGAAGAACGCAGCTTCGCGTTGCAGCGCATTGGTGACGTCGCACTGTTCATAGCCGGCTTTTTTGCCGACAGCCTGGCGCACAAGCTGGTTGACCTGGACTATTACATCTATATGGGTGGCAGCGCCTACAGCTCGCTGTCCGACGAAGTCCGTGGAACGGTGCGGGGCCGCGCACTTGCCGGCGTATATGCAGAACTTGCCACGAAATTCCAGATCGTCGTGGACGTGCTGAACGATGTCCGTGATGAGACGCGACGTTCGTCGGACATCGACCTGCTGCGCACCTATGAGGTCTGGCTCAAGACCGGCAGCCGTCGGGCTGCGGCGTTGCTCAGGCAACATGGCGTCGTCCCGCTGCACGGGCTTGGCACACGGCCCAGGCACTGATGCTTCGCGACCTGCAGAACTACCTCAGCGGGATCTATCGCGCGGACCCCGGTTGCGCGGTTACCGATTACCTGGTTACCGACCCGACACTTGCCGGCATACTCGGCCGGGGCACGCTTGTACCGAACTGCGAGGAATCCGTGCTCGTCTCGGAGAGCGGCGGTTCACTTGACCTTTGTCTCTACCTTGATCAGCATCTTCTCGACCGCCTGGATGGAGAAAACCCGCTCGAGCAACTCAACGCACCGAGGCTCAAGGACGTGTGGACCGTCCTCGAGGGCCTGAGCCATTTCAACTACCTGGTATGGAACGCTCGCCAGGATCGCAAGGTGACGTTGATGGAGCTGGAGATGCAGGCGGAGGTGGACAAGTTCATCAGCACCTGGCTGCTCGCACAGGCGCAACAAGAGTGCGACTTCGCGCATTTGCTGCACCGCTGGCTCTTCGACGATATTTCCTTCAACCCGGCCCTCGATGACGCGCAACGACAGCGGTATGCGACGGCGAATCACTACGCCGGCCGCTATTGTCACGGACTGCTGAAGCGCATGCCGAACGGCAATCCGCATTGCCTCGAGGAACTGAGGCATTTCTACCGCCTTTCCCAGGCGGGAAAAATCAGCCTGATACACGACCGGGCCTACACGGCAGCCGCCTGAGCGGGGCAAAAAAAATGACGGTGGCCGAAGCCACCGTCAAGGTACGAAACAAACTGCATAAGGGGTATATTTGTTTCGTCTGCCACCCGGTACGAAATCGCCGGCGATCAATGACACCCGCGGGTCATTGCTTGCAAGAATTTTTTGCGTAGCCCGATTTCGTTGATCTTGCATGTTGGATGCAGGGCGCGCGAAAAAGGTTGCAAACAAATTGGAATAAGTGGCTTGCTTAAGCCCGGAAAAGATTGCAACGGAAACTGAGTTCGGTCACTGTCCCCGAACTCGCACTGACGGGAGAGAAAGTATGATCCAGGCCGCCAGGCAAACGTCCGTTCGCGACCAGGTTTCGGATGCCGAATGGCAGACCCGTGTCGATCTCGCCGCCTGCTACCGGCTGATTGCCATGTACGGGTGGGACGACCTTGTGTTCACGCACATTTCGGCGCGGGTTCCGGGTCCCGACGAACATTTCCTGATCAATGCATACGGTTTGCTGTTTGAGGAAATGACGGCAAGCAGCCTGGTGAAAGTCGATCTGTCCGGGGCGAAAATTCTCGAGACACCGCACATGATCAACCCCGCTGGATTCACGATTCACAGCGCCATTCACGCCGCGCGTCATGACGTCTGCTGCGTTATTCACACGCACACCAAGGCCGGTGTGGCGGTATCAGCCCAGGCGGGCGGCCTGCTGCCGCTGTCACAGGTCTCGCTGTTCCCGCTGGCATCGATTGCCTATCATGATTACGAAGGCCTGGCGCTGAATGATGCGGAGAAGCCACGCCTCGTTGCCGACCTCGGCAACCGTTCGCACATGATCCTGCGAAATCACGGCCTGCTGACCGCGGCTGCGACCATACCGGACGCGTTTTTGTATATGTACGTGCTGGAGACGGCCTGCCAGACGCAGCTGCTCGCGCAGTCCGCCGGCGTACCCCTGACCTCGATCAGTCCGCAGATCCTGGCTGGCATCAGGGCGCAGGCGGAGGCGGTAACGAAGGGTCTCGGCGGAAGCCTGGCCTGGCCGGGCCTGTTGCGCAAACTCGATCGGCAGGACAGCTCCTTCCGCAACTAAACAAAAAGGGGTCGAACCGAATAATGCCGTGAAAAGGTGCCGTGCCATGAAAAGGTGCCGGGTTTATTTCTCGGAAAAGGTGCCGGATCACTGCAGTGCCATGGATGCGCAACGGACAGTCACCGGGCTGGTCGTTTGTGGGATGGCTCCCTGCGGTCCGCTTAATTCCCACAAA
>DATICC010000156.1:0-5067 GCA_035457045.1 Woeseiaceae bacterium
TGCCCTTGTCTTCGGCCGTGTCGTCCTGCCAGTTGAGGATCACGCCGCCAAAACTTTCGGGATTCATGCCCAGGTGCTTTTCATACCAGGCAGCCAGCGCCCTGGAGTCCTCGCGCGCCCTGAAAAACACACCGCCAATTCCTGTCACTCTCGCCACCTTCGTTTCTCCTCGGAATTGCAGGGCAGGGCGTACCGCTGACAGCGGGGCATCCGGTCCCTGGCCGCGGCTTGTTTGAAAGTCCGCGGACGCTCATCATTAAGAGATGCCTTCGATGCCGAATCCTACTGCCTTTGTCCTTGCCTGGTCACTCATTCTGGCGGCCTGTGGCGCGGACCAAGGCCGCGAATCGCCGGCAGCGAATGCTGACGGTGCAGGACGATCACCAGCGCCCGCTGCGGGCGCAGCGGAGATGTCAGGGCAGGATGCGTACAACATGGTTTGCGCGGGATGCCATGAGACGGGCAAAGATGGAGCTCCGGTCACGGGCAATCCGGAGGACTGGGAGAACAGGTCGCAACTCTGGCAGGCAGTCCTTATGGAACATGCGAACGCAGGTTACCTCGAGATGCCAGCCAGGGGCGGGGACGAGGCTTTGTCGGACTGGACGATTAACGCCGCCACGCAGTACATGCTCGAGATCACCTTCCCGGACCAGCCGGGCGACTGACGGGATCAATTGCCGGTTTTTCTGGTCCGCGCCTTTGCAGCCGGGCGTTTCCTGGCCGTCTTCCTGGGAGCAGGCTTTCGAGCGGGCTTTTTCGTTGCGCCCGGTTTCCTCGAAAGTTCCCGCTGAATCCTTGCCAGTGCCCGGTCTATGTGCAGCGCGTGCGCCAGATGATTGCGTGCATTGATCAAATCGTCCTTCACCGGTGCCAGTTCCTTGCGCAGTTTCGCTGCATCGTTTCGAGCCACGTCGAGGCCCTTTTGCAATTTGCGAATTTGCCTGTTGAGTTCCCGCCTGGCCCTGGCCGCAGTCGTGTTCAGCAGTCTTTCGGATTTCCTTTGCATCTGGAGCCGGGTCTGCGTGGCGCGACGATTGACCCGGTTGATCTCTGTCATCAGTCGTTTCCGTTGCCGTTCCAGCTCCGTCGTGGCGCGTTTTGCGGTCTTCAGAAACAGGGTCTTGTTTTGCTGCAGGGTCTTCTGCAGATCGCTCAATTCGGTGCTCACGTCGGTCCCTCCGGGAAAACTCTCGTTCGACAGTCAAACCCTAGCAGGAGTGCGGCCCGCCCGATGTAAGGGTTAGCCGTAGTCACAGGCCGAAGGGATAGGTATCCGGCATGCCTTCGAGCTCCGCCGTCTTAATGGGCGTCACGGCATGCGTCGAGTCCAGCCAGATGTACTCATCGAACTGCTGCGGCAGGACGGCCTGGAAATAATGGCTCGCGAACTCCGTCTCCGGGCGGTAAATGACGCCGATGGCCCGCTGCATGCGCGGCTCCATCAGGCCGTCTTTCAGCAGCTCCGCGGCATGCCGCAAGGGCAGCAGGAAACCGGGCAGGGTCGTCTTGTGAAACAGCCGCTCGTAACTGTTGCGCATGGACGGCACTATCGATTTGAACTCCATCGGACCGTCCCAATCGGATGCCGCCGCGACCTTGCCGTTGTCGGTGCCGAAACCGATCGAATAGACGCCATCGCCGAAACTCCTGCGGCAGAGATGGCCGATATTGATCTCGCCACGCGCGGACATTTCGGTGGCAACGGAGTCGCCTACGTGGGAGTTGTGCGCCCAGACGATCGCCTTGTTGTCCGGCTGATGATGCTCGATCAGTGTTTGCAGCGTCTCGAACATATACGTATCACGCAGATTCCACGATGCGCGCGAACCGTAATACATGACGCGGTAGTATCTTTCCGCGTTTGCGACGACGCGTGCATTCTGCATGACGTCGAGAAAACGCTCGCCGTCGTGCGCGGCATAATCGCGATGTTTCTGCGATATGGCCGTCAGCATGTGCACGACGTCGTCCTCGCAGCTGCGGTAGGAACCGGTCAGCGCGGCACGGCCGTAGGTGGCAGGGTCCGTCTGCCAGGGCGTCAGGCAACCGTATCGTTCCCGCGCCACTGCGGCGGTGGCCGGATCGACCTCGTCCAGGTATTGCAGCACCGCGCGAATCGAGCTGTAGAGGCTGTAAAGATCGAGCCCGTGAAACGCAACCCTGTTTTTCTCCTTCAGACCATGATTGTGGGTGCGCAGCCAGTCGACGAATTCACGAACTTCAACGTTGCGCCACATCCAGGTCGGGAACCGCGCGAACGCGATCCACTCGGACGGCGGATACTCGAAATGCCGCACGTAGTGGTCTATGCGTGCCGCATCAGGCCAGTCTCCCTCGATCGCGACAAAGCGGAATCCCTTCTTCCTGATCAGCTCCATCGTTATGCGGTTGCGCATGCGGTAGAACTCGGAGCTGCCGTGCGTTGCTTCACCGATCAGCACGATACGGGCATCGCCTATGCGCTCGAGCAAGGGGTCGAGATTGGCGGCGTTGACGCTGTTGAACGGCTCACAGCCATCGGCAATGGCATCGACCAGCGCCGCGTCCCGGTCGACGGCTGCCGGCCGCCGCCGGGCGCCGGCCGGAACAGTCTCCGGAGCCCAGCCTTCCTCACCGACCAGGGGGACGAAACGCACGTCGGCGAGATCCTCCGTTTCGAACTCGTCCTCCGACACGCGCGTGACGCGCACCAGCTCCTGGATCTCCGGTGTGCGGCCGATCGGAATGATGAGCCGGCCGCCGATCTTCATTTGCTGTTTCAGCGACTCGGGCACTTCCGGCCCGCCGGCGGCGACCACGATAGCGTCGAAGGGCGCTTCCTCGGGCCAGCCGCGGGTGCCGTCGCCATGCCGGATCGTGACGTTGTCGTAGCCAAGCCGCGCGAGCGTTGCCGCAGCGCTTTTCGCCAGTTCGCCGATGCGTTCGATGCTGTATACGCGCGCGGCAACCTGCGCGAGTATCGCAGCGGCGTAGCCCGAACCTGCGCCGATTTCGAGGACCCGTTCCCCGCCACGCAGGTTCAGGGCTTCGACCATGAATGCAACGATGTAGGGTTGGGAGATGGTCTGGCCCGCCGCAATGGGCAGGGGTGAATCCTCGTAGGCAAATTCACGCAGATCCTCCGGAAGGAACTCCTCCCGGGGTACCGTGCGCATGGCGTCGAGCACGGGCTCCGAGCGCACGCCGCGGGCGGCAATCTGGAAGCGGACCATGTCTTCCCGCCTGCTGCTGATATCGGTCATCGGTGTCCCTGGCTACCGCCCCGGGACATCCTAGGCTGCGTCGAGACCTGCCAGTATCCGTACTGTCCACAAGGCGCTGCCGTCGACGGTCAGACACCGACTCATGGCGCTTGCGGACGTGACACGTCAATCGGCACGGGCAACGGAGCGAGGCTTGGACCGGCGGCTCCTGGAACCCGGTGCGTCGGGGTCGCGGAGTGCCGGGGCACCTGCGTTCCGCACCAGTGTTGCTGGCGCACAACATACGACCGGGAAGCCTGTGGCCGGCCCCTCATTTCGCCCCGGATTTCGCAGGTTTCTCTTTCTTATGCGTTTTTGTTGTATTGGCGCAAAAAGTATTCCATTGCGGAATAAATGCTGCCTATAATGCCCCACTGTTATCGGCCGGGGCACGCGATCGCGCGGGCAGGCCGGCAAGCATGGCAAGTCCGACGATAGCCGGCTGTCAACGGCAACGATCGGCTCTCACTAAATCTCTTATAAGGGGGAGGTTTGAAATGGCTAGTAATGCAAAACTGGCGCGGGCGGTAAAGCTTGCGCTGCTGACCGGTGCGGCAACTGGGGGCGTGAGTTCCATGTCCGCAGCTCAGGCCCAGGATCAGAATGTCGAGGTCGAAGAAATTACCGTCACCGGTTCACGCATCGCCAAGCGGGATGCGATAGCCGAAAGCCCGATCTTCACGGTCGATCAGGACACGATGCAGGTCAGCGGCTACGTGACACTCGACCAGTACTTGAACACGCTGCCACAGATCACGCCGAACATCAGTTCACAATCCAATAACCCGAGCTCCGGTGGGCGCGCATTCATCGACCTGCGCGGCCTCGGCGTCAGCCGCAACCTGGTGCTGATCGACGGCCGGCGCGGCATGGGACAGGTGAATGGCGGTACCGTAATGGATACCAACACCATTCCCGCCGCACTGATCGAGCGCGTCGAGATCATCTCCGGCGGTGCCGCAGCGACCTACGGCGCAGACGCCATCGCGGGCGTAGTCAACTTCATCATGAAGAAGGACTTCGAAGGCGTAAACCTCGACACCCAGTACCGCATTACCGAGGAAAGCGACGGCGAGGAAATCACGGCCGACCTGACTCTTGGCAGTTCCTTTGCCGACGGCAGGGGCAATGCCGTGTTCAACGCCTCCTATTTCGATCGCCAGGCCATGTACAAGGATGCGCGGGAATTCTCGGCGCAGGCGTCTTCGCTTACCGGCATCTTCCCGAACGGCTCATGGGCGGCGGCTGGCAGCCCACCAACCCAGGCGGCAGTTGATGCCATATTCGGCCCAGGCAACTGCACCGCAAACGGCGGCAGCGGCGGCTTTGGTCTGAACCCGGATGGCTCGCTGTTCTGTACCGGTGTCGCGGGCGATCAGGCCACTACGATGTTCGACATCTTCGGCTACACCGGGCCGGCAGAGCACATCGCGACCCAGTTTGCACCGGACAGGTTCTCCTACAACTTCGAGCCGGACAACATCCTTGTCCTGCCGATGGAGCGCTGGAGCCTGTACACCCACATGGACCTGGAAATGAGCGAGTACTTCACGCCCTACATCCAGGCGATGTTCACCAACTACAACGCGCTGCAGGAACTGGCGGCGACGCCGGTCGGCGGACTCACCATACCGGTCACCAACCCGTTCATTCCGGCAGATCTCGCCACCTTACTCGCTACCCGGACGGGCTGCGCAACGCCGGATCCAAACGATCCGAACGGCTGTCTGCTACTGAACGCTGATGCGCCGTTTTCGTACAACAAACGATTCAGTGCCCTCGGCGGACGTACCGGTTACAACACCCACGACGTGTGGCAGGT
>DATICC010000157.1:0-3919 GCA_035457045.1 Woeseiaceae bacterium
CCTTGCGGTACATCTCGATGGCGTCCTCGTGCCGGCCGGCGAGTCCAATGGCAGCGGCATACAACATGTGAGATTCGGCCTTGTCCGGAGCCAGTTCCAGAACGCGGGTCGAGCTGTCAATGGCTTCCTCGATCTTGTCGAGTTCTCGCTGCACATTGGCAAGATCAGCCCAGGCACGCACGTAGTCGGGCGCCATTTTTACGGCGCGCTTCAGAAACACTTCCGCTTCGCGATACCGCTCGTGATGCACCGCAATGCCGGCCAGCAGGCGAGCCGCCTCGACGTGATCGGGATCCTTCTTCAGGATCTCTCTATAGATCTTCTCAGCCTGGTCCGGCGACCCGTCGCGGGCATACTGCTCCGCTTCACGGATTCTGTTCTCGAACGCCATGTGGCTGCGCGGCGCACGAGTTCGCGTCGCAGCCTGCGGGCTGTCATGCGCGAAGCCCTCGCTGGCAAGTTGGCGTGCCTTGTCGATCTTCTGCAACGTCGCGGGTCGCGCGGGGTCGAGCAGCAGCGTCTTCTCGTACTCGCCGACGGCAAGATCGGCCCGGCCTGTCGCCAGCAGCAGGTCGCCGTAGACTTCGTGGGCATTGGCAAAATCGGGAAACCGGCGTACCGCTTCCTCGGCTCGCCTGGCGGATTCGTCGAATCGACGCAGGACGAGGCTGGCCCGTGCGGCAACGCACAGGATGTTGGCATCGCCGGGAAACTTCCTCAGCGCCTCGTCGCAAATGTCGGCTGCAGCCAGCGCATCTCCAGAGCGCAGTCGCGCCTGCGCCCGGTCGAAGATCTCGCGTTGTCGTGTCAAATCCGGAATGGTTCTGCTCCCTGCCAACGGAATGTCGATGAAGTTCAACACAGGACAAATTGCGATGCCAGTACTCCCAAACCGTGAAATAATCGTTGGCAACAATCAGTGCCGACTCCTGTCATCACTGCAACCCGTCACCCGCAGCCAGGCAAACGCTTGAAGACATTCAGGGATTCGACCCGTACCACGGACTTCACGGTGTCCTCGGAGATATTTCTGAAGCCGGAGACGACCGCGGAGATGATTCGCGAAGCGGCAAGCCTGCTCAGGGACCAGGTGAGTGGTGTACTCGTCACCGACAATCAATTCGGTAGCATACACATGTCGACTCTGGCCGCAGCCAGCCTGTTGATCGGCAGCGGCGTGGACCCGATCGTGCAGCTGGCGTGTCGTAATCGCAACCGTATTGCACTGCTCGGCGAGTTGCTCGGCGCCGCGGCCCTTGGTGTCACCAGTCTCATGCTGATCCGAGGCAATCGCGTCCCCGATGGATTCACTCCACGGCCCAAGGCGGTCATGGACCTCGATGCGACCGAACTCATCGCCACAGCTGCGAAAATGAAGAACGACGATCGCCTGAACGTGCTGCCGGATTTCTTCATCGGCGGTCTGGTGACCCCGCATTCTCCGAAAGTCGGCTGGGATCCGCAAAAGCTGCGCAAGAAAGTCGATGCCGGCGCGCAATTCGTCCAGGCACATGTTTGCATGAATATTCCCTTGTTGCGGAACTACATGAAGCGGCTTGTGGCGACCGGGCTGCTGCGCCGATTGCACGTCTTTGTCTCTCTCGCAATCCCGGGTTCGGCCGACGACGCGCGCTGGTTGTGCGAGAACCGGCCGAACGTCAACATTCCCGAGGAAATCATCCGGCGCATTGCGCAAGCGAGGGACGCGGAGCAGGAAAGCGTGCGCATATGCGCGGAACTGATGCAGCAGCTCGCAGAGATCCCGGGCGTTGCGGGTGCCCACCTCGTTGCGACGCGAAATCTCGCAACTGTTCCTGCGGCGATCGAAGCATCCGGTGTGTGCAAACGACTACCGACACCCTGATGGCAACGGACGCAAGGCAGGCATTCGACAATGCGTTTTCGCTGATCGCCGCCGGCCGTATCGAGGATGCGGAAGGGGCGTGCCGGGATTCCCTCGCGCGCCTGCCGGGCGACATCAACCTTCTTGGCCTGCTCGGCGCCATACTGCTGAAGCGCGGCCGGATCGACGAAGCGGAATCCCTGCTGCTGCGGACCATCGCGCTGCAACCGGCATTCGCCAAGCCCCATGAAGATCTGGGCACGTTGTACCTGCAACGAAACCAGCCTGCCGAAGCCGCGGCATCATTCGAGACGGCCGTCAGGCTCGATCACCAGCCATCGGCTTTGCTGGGACTTGCGACAGCGCTTTCGCGCTGCGGCCAGCCGCAACGGGCGGAGAAAATCTGCGGTGAAATTCTCAGCAAGGATTCGAAAAACATCCGCGCCTTGCGGCTCCTGGCAAAGATCGCCAGCGACGGCCAACGCTACGCTGCAGCCGAAGGCCTGTTGCGGAGAATCGTGGAGCTCGCGCCGGACTTCCAGCCGGGGTACAGCGACTTTGCCGGCTTCCTCGTTGAACGCAGCCGCTTTCACGAAGCGGTCGGGTTGTTCGAGCATGCCATCGACTTGCGCCCGGACCAGGCCGCCCTGCACCAGAGACTCGCCGATACACTGGCGATCATCAACAGACCGCAGGCAGCCCTCGGCAGCTACGAACGCTGCCTGGCGCTGGAGCCCGGCAATCTGCCGGCACTGATGGGGCGCGGCCACATGCAACGCATAGTCGGTCAGCGTGAAGCGGCGATTTCGTCCTACGTCGAATGCACGCGGCTGCAACCGACTGCGGGCGAAGCCTGGTGGAACCTGGCGAGCATACGGGGATACCGATTTGCGGAGGCAGACAGGCAACAAATGAAGTCGTTGCTCGACGCTGCGGAACTCGACGAGCCCTCACGTATCGCGCTGAATTTCGCGCTCGCGCGCGCCTGCGAAGCCGACAGCGATTTCGAAACGGCATGGAGCTACTACGCGCAGGGCAACGCGGCCAAGCGTCGCGCGATCAAGTACGACCCGGTAGAAACCGCGACGCAGAACGACACACGCATACGGGTGTTCACGCACGAACTGATGCAGCGGCATGCAACCGGAAACGCAGCCGCAACGGCTGCTGGCGCTACTCCGGTATTCGTCGTCGGCATGCCGCGCTCCGGCTCGACGCTGATCGAGCAGATCCTGGCGAGCCATAGCCAGGTTGAAGGTTGCGGCGAGCTGCCGTACGTGCCCATGCTTGCTGCGATGCTCGGAGAAAGGAAGGTCTCCGGCGAGAAGTACCCGGAAAACCTCGCACGCCTGAAACCGGGGGACCTTCTACAACTGGGCAAGGACTATCTGAATTACAGTGCTGCACACCATCACGACTCTTCAAAGTTCTTTACCGACAAGATGCCGGTGAACTTTCAGCACATCGGCCTGATTCACCTGATGCTGCCCCAGGCTATCATCATCGATGCCAGGCGCAACGCGCTCGATGCCTGCATCGGCAATTTCCGGCAGCTTTTTGCGCAGGGCAAGAACCAGTCCTACGATCTGCTGGAGCTCGGGGAGTACTACCTCGAGTACAGGCGGTTGATGGATCACTGGGACGCGATCCTGCCCGGGCGTGTCCTCACACTGCACTACGAAAACGTGGTGCGTGATCTCGAGGGGGAAGTGCGCCGCTTGCTGCAGCACTGCGGCTTGCCGTTCGAAGACGCCTGCCTGGATTTTCACGCCAGCCGGCGTCCTGTGAACACGGCGAGCGCCGAACAGGTACGCGAGCCCGTCTACAGCGACGCCGTCGGCTACTGGAAAAACTACGAATCGCAGCTCACCGAACTGAAGCGCATCCTCGAACCGGTCTTGTAGGAGCAAGCAGCGCTCGCGACACCAATCTCCGCCACACCTACGGTTTTTGGACTTGCCCTGTAGGAGCCTGCATTGCAGGCGACGCGATGATCGGAATCGTGCTGCACGCCGGCGACGCGGCGGCATGCCTTTCGATCGAATTAGTATTTTTTCTGAGCGAGAAAGGCATGCC
>DATICC010000158.1:0-17790 GCA_035457045.1 Woeseiaceae bacterium
CGCAGAACATCCGGGCTGATACCGCGGGCACCGAGGCGAATCGCGGCCAGCTCCTGGTTGTAGGAAGCGAGTGCGCGAATGGCGCGGCGCGACTCGCGTTCGGCTGTCGTGTTCGACTGGTCAGTGACCACCTCGACAGTCGCGGCGACCGAACGTTTCAGGTCATCGCCGAAAGAAGCGGAGATTATAACGACGACGTCATGTCTGCCGGACCTTACAGCTTCTATCGCTGCTGCGCGGTTCTCCGGCGCTTGCGTGACGTTGATGTTCTGGCTGGCCAGGTACTCGACCAGGGCCGGGGCGTGCTCCTTGCCGATGACGGGCAGGTCGAGGGCTTCGCCTTCGTTTCCCAGTTGCTGTTTCAGCGAAAGATTGATGACGAACGCAAACAGTATTGGTCCGAAGAGAGGGCCCATGAGCAGGGCTGAGAGAAGCGTTCGCCGATCGCGGAAATTATCCGTGATTTCCTTTCTTATGACGACACCAATCGGCCTCATACGCCGATACCGGCGGGTCGAATCGCGTGCACAAAGGCTTCTTCGAGGTCTTCACACCCGGTGGCGTTCCGTATGCCATCCGGCGTGTCGTGCAGCGTGACCCTGCCGGCCGCGATGATCACTATTTCGTCACACAGCGCCGCCACCTCCTGCATCACGTGACTCGAGAACAACACGCACTTTCCATGCGCTTTCAGTTGCCGGATGAGCTCACGCAGCGAACGCGTTGCCATGACGTCGAGTCCGTTGCTCGGTTCATCGAGAATGATGTTTTGTGGTCCGTGCACGAGCGCCCGTGCCAGTGACACCCGCGTTCGCTGTCCTTGCGAGAAACCCTTGGCCCGGCGGTCGGCAAATGCCCCGATATCGAGCTGCTCGACGACGCGCTGAACGTTTTCGTCTATGAGCTCGCGATCCATTCCATAGAGCCGCGCGTAATAGGCAATGTTCTCGCGTGCGGTGAGGTGCGGATAGAGCCCCGCACCGTGAGGCAGGGTGCCGATGCGCCGCCGCGCGGCCAGGCTGTCCGCGACGACATCGATCGAATCGATCAGCGCCCTGCCGGCATCGGGCCGCAGCACGGTGTACAGAATGCGCAACGTCGTCGATTTGCCGGCGCCGTTGGGTCCGAGCAAGCCTGTAATACGACCGTCCCCCGCCTGGAAGCTGACACCATCGGCCGCCTTGATGGCGCCGAAAGATTTGTGCAGGTCCTCGACAAGGATCACGGTGATGGCCCGGAGAAGTCGAGGAAGAAAGGCATGGCGAATACCCTGGCATAACAATCTTCATCGAGCCCGTCAGTGCTCGCGTTGTCGATGAAGCGCGCGACAATGTCCGGCATGCAGCCGCGCATGATCTGTCCATGGCCCTGACGTACACCGGTCAGGTGCTTTACGTTCCCGAGAGTTGCAGCAAGTGCGTCCGCATAGTGCGGGGGCGTGATCGGATCGGCCTCGCCGGACAACAGCAGCGCCGGTTTGTCACTGACCAGGGCGGTCCTCAGATCATCGTCGATGATACCGCGCGGCCAGATGGAGCATATGGCCTGCAGCGCATCCGATTGCAACGGGCCGATATAGGTTTGCTCCAGCGCATCGCGGCTGATGGCGTTCTCATCGATGTACGGTACATCTTCCGTGCAAACGACGGCATTGTGCATGCCGAGGCTCAATGCATCGCTCATGCGCTCGGCAATCATCAGGAATTGGGACGCAAGCGGCGCAAGGTTGCCGTTTGCGGCCTCGTGCACCAGCAGCGGGATCAGCGCAACGGTGTTGGGGTGATAACTCAGCATGCGAATCGCGGCCGCCAGCTCGCCGGCGCCGAACGTCGTTTGTTGTATTCGCCCGGTCAGCGGGTTCGGCAGGTCGAGCGAGGCCGACTGCGCGGTCAGGGCCTGTCTCAGGGACGCAAACTCGCTGCGAATGACGGGAAATCTCTGGTTGCAGGCCGCGTCTTCGGCGCAACGATCGAATATGGCATCCAGAGCCCGCTGTGCCTCGATGGCAATCACCGGACCGAGTGCGATTTCGGGAGGCACCACACCGTCGAGAACGACTGTTCGTGTGGCAGAGGGATAACGCCGCAGGTAATGCTGCACCACTCGGGTGCCGTACGACACGCCGTAAAGATTCAATTGCGGAATATCCAGAGCCACGCGCAGGGCTTCGAGATCCTGCACTGCAACGCTGGTGGTGAAATAGCGGGGATCGTGCGGCAAGGCGGCGAGGCATGAACGCGTTTCCTCAATCGTTTGCTCGATGGAAAACTGGCCCTCGATCAGCTCGTCGCTGATCTCGCAGTCCATCGTTGCCGACTGGCCTGTCCCACGCTGGTCGAGCAACAGAATGTCTCGCTTGCGGCGCACTTTCTCGAAAGCCTGGGCGTAGGCGGCGTAAAACCCGATCGAGCCCTGGCCCGGGCCGCCGGCGATTGCCACCAGGGGATCGGGCTCGGGCTCGAGGCTCAGCGCCGGTACCAGCGCCACGCGCAAGGCAATGAGTACTGAATCGGGGTCGGCCGGGTTCAGCGGGCGCATCAGTGTTCCGCAGCGTGCCGCAATACCCGGATATCCCTCATCCGCGCGTATGCGACAGTCACTCAGTTCGAGAGGCCCGGCTTCGTCGGCTGGCAGCGATGGCGCGGCGGCTGCCATGCAGAGGGCCAGCAGGATGATCGGGACTGGTGCCTTCAATTCGACTCCGGATTTCAGCGCGCCGCTATCTTGGTGTCTCGGTCCGGGCATGTAAAGCACTGTGGCGTCTGCCATGAGCCGCCATTAGAATGGCGGCCCCTTCACCTGATTGTTTTTTGACCAATGTCTGCGGATCGGCAATTCGATGTCATTGTCATCGGCGGCGGCCACGCCGGCACGGAAGCATCACTTGCTGCCGCGCGTTCCGGCGCGCGCACGCTACTGGTTACGCAGAACATCAACACGCTGGGGCAAATGAGCTGCAACCCGGCAATCGGCGGTATTGGCAAAGGGCATCTCACCCGTGAAATCGATGCCATGGGTGGTGCCATGGCGCGCGCCATCGACCGTGCCGGCATCCAGTTCCGCACGCTGAATGCCAGCAAGGGCCCGGCCGTTCGGGCAACCCGCGCGCAGGCCGACCGGCAGCTCTACCGGCAGGCGATCCGCGCGATGCTGGAGAACCAGCCGGGACTCTCGATCTTTCAGCAATCGGTCGAGGACCTTATCGTGCGGCAAGACCAGGTCGTTGGAGTGCGAACCGGCCTCGGCCTGGAGTTCTTCGCCCGCAGCGTCGTGTTGACCGTCGGGACCTTCCTCGGCGGGCGAATCCTGACCGGGCGCAGCGAACAGTCAGGCGGCCGTGTGGGCGATCCGCCATCGAATGTCCTTGCGGCGCGCTTGCGCGAATTGCCTTTTCGCGTTGCGAGACTGAAGACCGGCACGCCACCGCGGCTCGACGGACGCACACTCGATTACTCGGTCATGCAGCCGCAACCGGGCGATGAGCCGGTGCCGGTGTTTTCCTTTATCGGCCGGCGCAGCGATCATCCGCGTCAGGTGAATTGCCACATCACCCGTACCACCAGCGAGACGCACGACATCATCCGTGGTTCGCTGTCGGAATCACCAATCTACGCGGGCATCATTGAGGGTGTCGGGCCGCGCTATTGCCCGTCCGTCGAAGACAAGGTCGTGCGTTTCGCCGATCGGGATGCACACCAGATTTTCGTCGAGCCGGAAGGGCTGAACACGCACGAGGTTTACCCCAACGGGATTTCCACGAGCCTCCCGTATGAAACGCAGATTCGATTCGTGCGCTCGATTCCGGGCTTCGAGAAAGCACACGTTACGCAGCCGGGATACGCGATCGAGTACGACTACTTCGATCCGCGCGACCTGCGGCCCACCCTGGAAACGAAATTCATTGCAGGCCTCTTCTTTGCCGGCCAGATCAACGGCACTACCGGTTACGAGGAGGCGGCGGCGCAGGGGCTGCTTGCCGGCATCAATGCGGCGCGACTGTCGATGGAAAAAGAGAGCTGGTTTCCGGGCCGTAGCGAGGCCTACATCGGCGTGCTGGTGGACGACCTCATCACGCGCGGAGTCAGCGAGCCCTACCGCATGTTTACCAGCCGGGCTGAGTACCGGCTCCTGTTGCGCGAGGATAACGCGGACCTGCGGCTGACGCCCGTCGCGCGGGAGCTCGGCCTGGTCGAGGATGAGCGGTGGCGGCACTTCGAGCGCAAGCGGGATGCTGTTGCGGCGGAACAGCCGCGCCTGTCGTCGGCATTCCTGCATCTCGCGAACCTGACGGAAGCAGACCGCCACATACTGGGTGAGGGATTTCAGCGCGAATGCAGCGCCGCCGACCTGTTACGTCGCCCGGAATTCGGCTATGACGAGGTCACGAAGTTGTCGGCGGTCGGTGGTGGAGACTGGCTCAGCGACATGCACGAGGAGCTCGCTGAACAGGTTGCGTTGCAACTCGAGGTGCAGGCGAAGTATGCCGGCTATATCGATCGCCAGGAGCGAGAAATTGATCGGCAATCGAAGCAGGAAATGTTGCGGCTGCCGGAAGATTTCGACTACTCGTCAGTCCGGGGCCTTTCCCACGAGGCGCGGCAGCGCCTGGAGACCAGCCGGCCGGCTACCATCGGGCAGGCGTCGCGCCTCGAGGGCGTGACTGCCGCGACCATCTCACTGCTCCTTATATACCTGAAGAAGCGCGAACTCCGTCGTAGCGCCTGAGCGCCCCGGCTCCGCGGTGGCCAGGCCTTGCGCTGTAGGAGCCTGCATCGCAGGCGACAGCGATTCTGATCGTACGTTGCTCGACGGCGACCCGCCGCCATGCCTTACTCGCTCGGAAATCCTAACTCGCTCGTAAGGCATACGGTCGTGTCGCCGTCTTGAGCTGCCACCGCGCTTCCGGCTGGCAATGCACCCGGGGGGAACGTGCCCCTGATCCTTCGAGCGAATTAAGATTTCTGAGTGAGAAGGATCAGGGGCACGTTTCCCCCGGTGCGGTACCAGCTTTGCGACGTCGCGAGCACTGCTCGATCCTGCAAGGCAAGACCATGCCGGGCGGGGCGCCGGCGAGGATGGGCAGGTCTCAGCGGCCGGCGCGGCGGTACGGTATCCTTTGCATCTGTGGTCGTGCCCGGGAGGCGTCGCCTTGTTCATGCGCCAGGCAGGTGCTCGTCGCCACCATCGTTTTTGGATGGCGCTCATTGCGTTGCTCGTGCTGGTCGCGGGTATCACACTGCTGGTCGAGGAGTTGCCGGAGGTACCGGCACCGCCGCTATCGCTGCTCAATCGCTCCCTCGCGACCGAACCCGAGTCGCTCGACCCGCACAAGGTGCGCACCAAGCAGGCCGGCGATGTGTTGCGCGACATCGGAGAGGGGCTCACCGGCTACACGGAGAGTGGCGAGCTCATCGGCACGGGCGCCGAGCGTTGGGAAATTTCTGACGACGGCCTGACCTATCGTTTTTTCCTGCGGCCTGACGCGCGCTGGTCCACCGGCGATGCGGTAACCGCAGAAGACTACGTGTATTCGTTTCGTCGCCTGATCGACCCGGCGACGGCCGCTTTTTTTGCCGAAGTGCTGATCGACGTCGAGAATGCGGCGGCAATCATTTCCGGCGATGCACCACCTGACGCACTCGGTGCAGAGGCCACAGGGGAGTTCGAGCTGACTGTCCGGCTGGCGCGCAGGGTGCCGTATTTTCTCTCGTTGCTTACGAACCCGGCAGCTTACCCGGTGCATGCGGAATCCGTGCGCAAGTATGGCGACGCCTATGCGCGCGCCGGCAACCTGCCGAGCAACGGCGCGTACAAACTGGGTAACTGGGTCATCGGGTCGGTCATCGAGCTGGTGCGCAATGACATGTATCGGGAGAACGCCAACACGGCAATCGATGCGGTGAACCACCATGTAGTCACGGACGGGGTCGCGGAGCTGAATCGCTATCGCGCCGGTGAGCTTGATATCACTTCCAATGTTCCGCCGGAGGCGTTCGCCGAGGTGCGCCGAGAACGGCCCGGGGAACTTCGCGTGTCGCCATATCTCAGCGTGTATTTCTATGGCTTCAATCTCACCCGGCCGCCATTCAGGGACAACCCGGCGCTGCGCAAGGCGCTCTCAATGGCCATCGATCGTGAAGAACTGGTGGAGAAGATCACGGGTCGGGGCGAGCAGGCTGCCTACGGCTGGGTACCTCCGGGCGTGCACGACTATGAACCGCGCCAATTCTTCTACGCGTCATTGGACAAGGAGGAGCGCGAAGCTGCCGCCGTACGCATGTACAACGAGGCAGGCTACGGCAGGGATCAACCGGCCGAAATCGAGTTGCGGTACAACACCGCCGACGTGACGCAGAGGATAGCGCTCGCGATCCAGGCCATGTGGCGCGACGTCCTTGGACTGGAAGTGAAACTGATCAACGAGGAACAGCAGGTTTTGCTTTCGAACATTCGCGCGATGCAGGTCACCCAGGTCTTTCGACTGGCATGGACGGGCGACTACAACGACGCAAACAGCTTCCTGTACCTGTTCCGCAGCGACAGCCCGTCCAACCTGTTCGGCTACCGTAACGGGGAGTTCGACGTACTGCTGGAACAGGCCGCAAATCAGACCGACCCGACGCGGCGACGCTTTTTCCTGGAAGAGGCAGATCGCGTCCTGTTGTCGGACCACCCGGTGATTCCGATCTACTTTTATGTGAGCAAACACCTGGTCAGTCCGCGTGTTCGCGGCTGGGGAGACAATGTACTGGATTATCATTACAGTCAGTACCTGAGTCTCGCCGCCAAACCCTGAAACCAGGTACACATCGAGAATGCTGCGCTATGCCCTGATGCGCCTCGTGGGTGCGATTCCGACCTTGTTCCTGGTCGTGCTCGTCGCATTCCTGATGGTGCGGGCTGCGCCGGGCGGGCCGTTCGATACGGAGCGTGTGCTGCCGCCGGAAGTTGCCGCGAACATCGAGCGGGCATACCACCTCGATGAGTCGTTGCCGCAGCAGTTTCAGCGTTATCTCTTCGGCGTCATGCGGGGTGATTTCGGGCCGTCGTTCCGTTACAGCGACTACACGGTTGCAGAGCTGGTCCGAGGCGCAATGCCGGTCTCGGTACGGCTTGGCATCCTGGCAATGATACTGGCGCTCATGGTCGGCGTTGCCGCGGGTCTGTTAGCGGCGTTGCGCAGGAATACCGTGACCGACAGGATCGTCAGTGCCATCGCCATGACAGGCGTTTCGATACCCGTGATCGTGATCGGGCCGTTGCTGGTGCTCTTCTTTGCAGTACAACTGGGCTGGTTGCCGGCCGGATGGAGCGGCGGGCGCGGCGCGGCGCGCTGGGTCATGCCGGTGATCGCTCTCGCATTGCCACAGATAGCATTCATCGCGCGCATAACGCGCAGCAGCATGATCGAGGTACTCGAAAGCGAGTTCATTCGCACCGCGAGGGCACAGGGCCTGGCAACGGCAAGCATCATTCGCTACCACGCAATGAAGCCTGCGATGCTCCCGCTCCTTTCGTATCTCGGACCGGCGATCGTGGGTATCGTGACCGGCGCGATTGTCGTGGAACAGATCTTTGGTATCCCGGGACTCGGCCGGCTGTTCGTGCAAGGCGCACAGAACCGGGACTTCACGCTCGTCCTGGGCCTGGTCATCCTGTACGCCACTCTTATCATCGTGCTCAATCTGATCGTGGACCTGTTGTACGGCGTCATCGACCCGCGGGTACGCCGAACGTGAGTGGCAGGGGGGCGCTTTTGCTGTTCTTGAGGGCAGCCCGAAATAATCGAATTCTCATGGCAAGCGCCACGGTCATCGGGCTGATCGCGGTGATTTCGATCGTCGGTCCGCTGCTCAGTCCGCACAGCCACACAATGACAAATCTTGACGCGCGGTTACTGGCGCCCTCGCTGTCGTCGTGGCAGTTGTTCGGAACCGATGACCTTGGCCGAGATGTGTTCGTGCGTACGCTGGCGGGAACGCAGGTCACCCTGTTCGTGGCTTTTGTCGCCAGTGCCGTAAGCCTGATCATCGGTGTGTCTTATGGTGCTATCGCAGGATACTTCGGCGGCGCCGTGGATGCGGTCATGATGCGCATAGTGGATGTGTTGTACGCATTGCCGTACATCTTTTTCGTCATCCTGCTGATGGTGGTTTTCGAGCGCAGCCTGCTGCTCGTTTTCGTGGCCATCGGCGCGGTGAACTGGCTCGACATGGCGCGTATCGTGCGTGGCCAGACGCTCAGCCTGAAGGAACGCGAGTTCGTGCAGGCCGCACGCCTCATCGGCGTGTCGCGTCGTTCGATAGTCCTGCGACACATCACGCCGAACCTGCTCGGCACGGTCATCGTATACCTGACACTCACCATTCCACACGCAATCCTGATGGAGTCCTTCCTCAGCTTTCTCGGTCTCGGGGTGCAGGAGCCCGATGCATCGCTGGGTACCCTGGTAAATGCCGGCGCGAATTATCTGGAACAGGCACCATGGATGCTGCTTGCGCCGGCGATCCTTCTGGCCATCATGCTGTTCTGTTTCAATTTCCTCGGTGACGGCCTGCGGGATCTCGCGGATCCACGGAAGCACAAGTGATGACGTATTCGGCAGGCACACCGTTGCTCGAACTGCGCGAACTCAGCGTGAGTTACGAAGACGGGCCGGTCGTCGACAAGCTGAGTTTTTCATTACATGCCGGTGAAGCATTGAGCCTCGCTGGCGAGTCGGGATCCGGAAAGTCCCAAACGGCGCTCGCCATCATGGGTTTGTTGCCAACGAACGCAAAAGTGAGCGGCCAGGTCCTGTTCGATGGGCACAACCTGCTTGGCGCAGGCGACGCAATGCTGAACGAGTACCGGGCACGACGCATGGCAATGGTCTTCCAGGACCCGATGGCGGCGCTGAATCCCTATGTAACCATCGGCAACCAATTACGCCGGATACTCCTGGAGCACAGACTGGCGGATAAGGCAGAGGCGCGCCGGCGCTCACTCGCGATGCTGAAGCGTGTCGGACTGCCGGACGCCGAGCGGCAGTACAGCGCCTATCCGCACGAGTTGTCCGGCGGCATGCGGCAACGGGCGCTGATCGCCGCCGCGCTGATCGCGGAGCCTCGACTATTGATAGCCGATGAGCCGACCACGGCGCTGGACGTGACTGTGCAGGCACAGATCCTGCGACTGCTCGCGGAGTTGCGGCAGGAAACGAACGTTGCGTTGCTGCTCATAACGCACGATCTCGGCGTGGTGTCGACGAACTGTGAGCGACTGATGGTCATCGACAAGGGACAACTGATCGAGCAAGGCGCCACGCGCGAGGTATTTGCGAATCCATCACAGCCGCGCACGGCAAAGATGGTGATAGCGGCAGGAGGGCTCATCGGCGCATGCTCGCCGCTCCCGGCGACCTCGTCGGACGGGAAGACCAAAGAGTTGCTCGAGGTACAGAATCTTTCAGTTACGTACTTGGAGCGAACGGGAGGCCGGCGCCGGCGCCTGCACGCCGTCCACGACATCAGCCTGTCCGTGAGACCCGGAGAGACCGTAGCCATAGTTGGTGAATCCGGGTCAGGCAAAAGCAGCCTTGCACGCGCAGTCGTCGGACTGTTGCCGGAGGCTGCCGGCAGCGTGAGCCTTGCAGGCGAGACCTTGCAGCGCCTTGTAGGATCTCGCACCAAGAGCATGCGCCGCAAAGTGCAGATGGTATTCCAGGATCCGGTCGCGTCCCTCGATCCGGCCATGCCGGTCGGCAGCATCGTTGCGGAGCCACTGCTCGTGCACGAACCGTCGATGTCCCGGACAGTGCGCACGCGCGAGGTAACCGACATGCTGCTTCGTGTCGGCCTGACCCCGGAACTCATGACTCGTTATGCGCACGAACTCTCCGGCGGACAGGCGCAGCGTGTGGCCATAGCACGCGCGCTGATCCTGAAACCGGCGCTTCTCATCTGCGACGAAGCCGTGGCCGCGCTGGACAGCGCCGTACGCCTGGAAGTGCTCGGTCTGCTGCAGGCGGAGCAGCAGCGCGCCGGGCTGGCGCTGCTCGTCATAACGCACGACCTGTCGGTGGTGCAACAATTGAGTCACCGCGTACTGATCATGTACATGGGCAGGCTGATCGAGGTGACAGAAGGCCACGAACTGTTCCGCCGGCCGCGACATCCGTATTCGCGCCTGCTGCTGGACTCGATACCGCTGGCACGAAAATCCGGGACAGCGGAACTGTTGGCTGCCGCTGCCGGCGAACCGGCGTCGATACTCGTTCCGCCAACCGGCTGTGTTTTTCATCCGCGTTGTGCGCACCGTGTCGATCGCTGCCGTGAGCAGCGGCCGGAACTGCTGACTACGGATACCGGCGCCGTAGCCTGTCATCGCGCCGCGGAACTCGATCTGTCCCTGTAGGAGCGCGCAGTCCTCGCGACCTCGCGATGCCGGCACCGCTGCAGTCCCATAATTGAGCGCAGGACAGTCACCGGGCTGGTCGTTTGTGGGATGGCTCCCTGCGGTCCGCTTAATTCCCGTCACAGGCCCCCCCCGACTGCCGTGCCCTGTGCGTCTAACGGTACTTGTCGTTCAGGCCGATCCCGGCAGCGATCATGGGAAGTATCTTGTCGATGCGGCGTTGCCTGGTTTCGGCGCGTTTCGCGGCAGCTACGTAGTCGGTGTACTCGCGCTGCAGGCCGGGGCGTAATTTGTCGAACGCAGCAGCGGCGGCCTTGTTTGCGGCGATGGCGGCTTCGAGTTCGGCGGGAATGACGATGGGCTTCGAGCGGTCGGCGCGGATTTCACGGCCGCTGCCCGCGATGGCGGCGGCTTCCCTGACGTAGTTCTTGATGAGCGCCGGCTCGATTTCGCTGGCAGTCGTCATCCGCCATTGCCGCAGGGCCTTGGTTCGCCCTTCCTGGGCATTGACCAAAACCTTGTTCGGGTCCTTGAGCAACGCTCCCTGGAAAAACCACAGTCCGAAATAGGATTTGAAGCCGCCGATGCCGACGACGTTGTTTCCATTGGAGGTATAACAGGGCCCGCCCCATTTCACGGTTTCGACGAGGCCGGTGCTCAGCAGTACGCGCCGAAGCGCTTTCAGTTCCGCTTGCCAGTGTGGCGCGGCATCGATGTAGTCATCCACTGATTTGTGACGCAACACCGCTCATTCCCGCTGCGCTAGGACGTTGCCGGTTCGGGCATGGCCGAAGCCGCGGCCTCCTCCGGGACCTCCTCATGGCGACCGGCCAGCAGCAGGTACACCACGGGTACGACAAAAAGCGTGAATATCGTGCCAAAGCTCATGCCGCCCACGATGACCCAGCCGATCTGGTGTCGCGCCTCTGCACCTGCGCCCGTCGCAATGGCAAGCGGTACAGCGCCGAGCACCATGGCGCCCGTCGTCATCAGGATCGGCCGCAACCGCTGGCTCGCGGACTGCAGAACGGCATCGCGCTTGGCCAGTCCCCGGGCTCGCAGCTGGTTGGCAAATTCGACGATCAGGATGCCATGCTTCGAGATCAGGCCGACCAGGGTAACGGCGCCGATCTGCGTGTAGATGTTCCACGAAGCCGTGACTTCCCACCACCCGGCGCCACTGCCCTTGTGGATGATAGCAAGGCACAGAAACGCTCCGAACATGGCGAGCGGCACCGAGATAAGGATGATCAGCGGATCGATGAAGCTTTCAAACTGCGCCGACAGCACCAGGTAAATGAAGATCAGGGCAAGTGCCATCATCAAAAATGCACTCGCCGAGGACTCGCGAAACTCGCGGGATTGTCCGGATAGGTCGTAAAGCGCTTCCGGTGCAACCTCATCCAGCGCCGCCTCCATCCACTCCAGCGCCTCGCCGAGCGTGTACCCGGGCGCAAGGCCGGCCGTTACCGTTGCCGAGCGCAGCTTGTTGAAGTGATTCAGTTCAGTGGCCGCAACCGTCTCGGACACGGTGGCCAGATTCTGCAACTGCACCACCTGGTCGTTTGCGCCACGGACAAAGATATTGCTGAGATCGCCGGGCGTCCGCCTCGCATCATCTTCGATCTGCACAATGACGTCGTATTGTTCGGAGCCGCGCTTGAAGCGCGTGACATTGCGACCGCCGAGCATGGTCTCGAGCGTGCGCCCTACGGCGTCGACACTGGCGCCGACTGCCGAAACCTTTTCACGGTTGATATCAACCTTCAATTCCGGCTTGTTGAGCTTCAGGTCCGAGTCCGGGTTGGTGAGCCGGGGGTTTTCTGCCATCTTGACTATCAGGCGCTGCACCAGCGCATCGAGCTCCGCCCAGGAGAGCGTGCTCTGCACAACGAAACTCACCGGCTGGCCGAATCCCCGCTGGCCCAGCGGTGGCGGCGTCACCGGGAATGCCATGATCCCGGCGATACCGGAGAACTTCGGGAACAGGCTCTGAGCGATCTGTTGCGCCGTGCGTTCCCGCTCACTCCAGTCCTTCAATCCGACGAACGCTATGATATTCGTAACGCCGTTGAACCCGGTGAATCCGAAATGCCGAATGCGCTCCGGCACCTCTGCGAGATAGCTCTCCATCTGTCTTGCGTAGCGGTCGGAGTACTCGATGGTCGAGCCTTCCGGCGCGGAACCAAAACCGAGCAGTACGCCCTGGTCCTCCGTCGGCGCGAGTTCTTCGGGCAGCGACAGGAACAACGCGGTCATTGCGGCGATGACGCTCGCGGCCACGCCGAGCACGACCCACTTCCGCGAAAGCAACCGGTCGAGCAAGTTGTGGTAACCACGATCCAGACCCCGGAGCACGCGCTCTCCGAAATCGAACAGTGCGCCATGCCGCGGTTCGTGACGCAGCAGTTTCGAGCACATCATCGGTGACAGCGTCAGCGCCGTGAATCCTGAAACGATGACCGCCCCGGCCAGGGTCAGTGCAAACTCGATGAACAATTTGCCGCTGCGGCCGGTGGAGAACGCAAAAGGCAGGTAGACGGCGGCAAGCGTGATAGACATTGCGACAATCGCGAAAGCGATTTCACGGCTCCCGGTCAGCGCCGCCTTCATGGGCTCCATGCCGTTCTCGATATGCCGGTAGATGTTCTCCAGCATGACGATGGCGTCGTCCACGACCAGCCCGATTGCAAGCACCATGGCGAGCAATGACAGCGTGTTGATTGTGAAACCGAACAGGTACATCAAGGCGAAGGCGCCGATCAGGGAAACCGGAATCGTCACCAGGGGCACCAGCACGGCACGCCAGTTCCGAAGAAACAGAAAGATCACGAGCACGACGAGCAGGACGGCCTCGAGCACGGTCACGTAGACCTCGGATATGGACCTCTCGATGAAGACGGTCGAATCGAATGCCATTTCGACTTGCATGCCCTCGGGCAGGGTGCGCGTGATCTCGGGCAGCACGACCTTCAGTGCATTGGAAATGTCCAGCGGGTTGGCTACAGCCTGTTTCACGATTCCCAGCGGTACGGCGTTGCGGCCGTTGAAGCGGGCGCGAAAACGCGAATTGTCGGCGCCCAGTTCGATACGCGCGACGTCACCGAGCCGCACGAGGAACTTGTCGGTTTCCTTGATGACGATGTTCGCGAACTCCTGCGGCTCGCGAAGGTCCGTTTCCGCAAGAACGGTGAATTCGCGCTCCTGGCTTTCGACGCGGCCTGCCGGAGTCTCGATATTCTGCTGGCGCAGCGCATCCTCGACGTCTTCCGGCGTGAGTTCGTAACCGGCCAGGCGGTCCGGATCCAGCCAGATCCGCATCGCGTAACGATTGCCGTAGACCTGGGCCTCGGCGACACCGGGAATGGTCTGGATGCGATCCTTGACGAGGCGCACCGCCACGTCTGCGATCTCGATCAGGTCATGCCGGTCCGAGGAAAACGCGAGGTAGATGATCGGCTGGGCATCGGCCTCCTGCTTCTGCACGATGGAGTCGTCGGCTTCCTGTGGCAAGGCGCTGCGCGCCTGTGCAACGCGGTCGCGTACATCGCTTGCCGCCGCATCGGCGTCGCGATCGAGCCGAAATCGCACCGTGACCTGGCTGCTCTCCGCCCGACTGATCGATCGGATGTAGTCGATGCCTTCGATGCCAGAGAGTGCGTCCTCGATCGGCTTGGTGATCTGCGACTCGATGACCTGTGCGTTTGCGCCTGGATAGCCGGTGAACACGGACACTATGGGCTCATCAACGTTCGGGATGAGGCGCACGGCCAGTCGGTCGTAACAGATGAGCCCGACCAGCAGGATGACCAGGTTCATTACCGTGGCGAGTACCGGTCGTTGTATCGAGAGTGTCGGCAGTTGCATGAATCAGCTTCCCGCGGCAGACGCGACGTCCTGTGTTTGCACAGCGGCGCCTTCGAACAGTTTCATCTGGCCGGCGACCACGATGGTCTCGCCGACCTCGAGTCCGGACAAGACCTCGACCTGCCCGGGCAGGCGCTCACCGAGGACGACCTTGCGCTGATGCGCTTTGCCGTCGATCACGACGTAAACAGTTTTGTCCTGACCGATAGGCCATATTGCCTCTTCCGGCACCAGCAGCGCGTCGGCCTTTTCGGCGAGCGTGACGTTGACCCGTACGAAGAACCCGGGGCGCAATTTGAGCGACGGGTTCGGCAGGCTGGCACGCGCCGCGACGCTGTGACCGGCGACGTCGATGCGCGGAGATACCGCAGTAATCGTTCCATCGAATGTTTCGCCGGGATACGCATCGACGGATACGGATATCGCCTGGCCGGCCGAAATCTTCGGCAACAGCGTCTCCGGAACGCTGAATTCGACGCGCAGCGGATCGAGCTGCACGACGTCGACGACGGCCTGGCCTACAGTCGCGTAATCGCCAACGTTTATTTCGCGCAGACCCACGTAACCGTCGAAAGGGGCGCGGATGATCGTTTTCGAGAGTTTTGCCTGCGATGACAAAAGGCGCGCAACGTCGACATTCATGTTCGCCTGGGCGGCATCGTAGTCGTTTGCGGAGATCAGTTTCTTGGCATACATCTCACGCGCACGTTCGAACGCTGCGGTGCTGCGCTCGGCATTGGCCCTCGCTTCGTTGACCTCGGCCTCGAGCACGGTAGCCTCGATGGAGAACAGCCGGTCACCCTTCCGGACGCGCTGTCCCTCGGCAAAATGCACTTCGAGGACTTGTCCTGGCACCTCCGCCCGAAGCACGGCCGCGGCTTCTGCGATCAACGTACCTACTGCCCTGACGGACGCCTGCATGGTCGAGGTGGTGACCCGGACCGTTTCGACGGTGGTCGGGAAACCGCCTTGCGCAAATGCAAAGGTCGCTGTTGCGCATAGAGTCAGGACGAGAATTCGGGCGATAAGCATGTTTTACCTGTTATTGGATGCGGTTCGCCGACGGGAAACTGGCTCGGCCACGAAGGCTTTGACCGCACGGAGGCTAACGGTTCGATCCGTATTCTAACCCCGGAAGCGACGCCGCCCGACCTCCGCGGTCACTGGCCTGGAAACGGGATCGGCAGCGGGGCGCCGTTCACCGTCAGCAGGCCACCGGCGAACTCGGCTTGCAGTCGGTAGACATCGCCGTCGAGCTTCAGGAAGCCCATGTCGATCAGGCTGCCGGCCTCCGGGTTCATCTCCATGCCCATCCGCACCAGGGCTTCCGGCACACTGATGTCCGCAGACGCGGTAGTGGCCAGGATGACGCCGGGCCAGGAAAATGGCCCGGTCGATTCGGCCAGTGCCAGGGCCAGTTTGGAGCGGATATCCCCCTGCGGGAGCGCGATATCCAGCTGATCGAGGCGAAACTCGCCACCGCCGGCGAGCAGGGCTTCGATGTCACCCTGGATCACGGAGAACAACTCGCCCAGGGCAGCATCGGGATCGGCCGATGCGCGGGCTTCATTAATGGCTTTTGAAATGCGCCCGAGTGAAGCGGCGTCGAGACCGTTGACGGCGACGTCCATTGTAATTCCGACGTCTCCGAATTCAGGTACCGCAAGTTTTTCGAGTGACATCTTGCTTTGCGCGGTTACCTCGTCGCCCTCGATGGCCGACGTGCCGTTGACATCGAGCCTCCGGAAGCCGCTTATCGGACCGGCCGCACCGGCGACCGCAAAGGATTCGATCACCATGATCATCTTGCCAACCGCTATGCCGTAATCCGTCCGGACCTGCTGCGCATCGACGGTCATCCGGCCGACTTCCGCACTGTTGGGGCCGGCACGATATGACCAGGGCTGTACCTCGCCCTTTAACGACAGCTCGCGATGTCCGTCACTGGCGGCAAACTTCAGGTCGGCGCCTGCCCAGGTCGCAAAGCCAGTCGCGTCATCCCGCGTACCCGGTTCGAGAATATATCTGCCGGTAGTGTCGCCGCCGAGGCTCGTCTCGCTGTAAATCGTGCCGGGAAGCTCGGTCAGGTTGCCATGGCCATCATCGAGGTGCAGCGTGGATACCATGCGGGCAAGTCCGGGCTTGAGTGATCCGGAGGACTGCGACATCGAACTGACGGGTACCAGGCCGTGGTCGATTCGCGTATCGATCAGCAACGATTTCATGCTGTCATCGCCGGTCGCCAGAACCGGATGCCGCAGCGCGATTCGGTGTTGTCCTTCGGACGTAAACCAGCCGCGATCGAACTTCTCGGTTGTTACCACGACATCGGGGCTGTCGGTGCGGGCCTGCTCTATGCCCTGTTCGAGGTTTCGCTCGGCGAGCCGGCCGACGATGCCGGGCGACACCAGAATTACGAGCGCCAGTATCACCAGCGTTACGACGATGGAACGTTTCACCTGAGGCCTCGCGAAGATTTGCGGAGTGCCCCGGCATGCTACCACGAGCCGCTGCACCGGGGCGCCCGGGGCCGGAGGCTGGCATTCGAATCGGACAGTCACTACCATAACGGGCTCCGATTCCGCGCCACAGAAATTTCGGGCCAAAAACACCTGTGATTACAAATGCTTATCTAGCCATCACGGCCCTGGCCGTGGGCCTTGCCATGGCGCTCCCGGCGCGCCCGGCCCTGGCCGAGGACGCTACGGACCAGGGCAAAGTGCTGGCCTATACCTGCATGGGTTGTCACGGAATCGAGGGCTATCGGAATGCCTATCCCTCGTATCGTGTGCCGCGGCTCGGCGGGCAGAAGAGTGCGTACATCAAATCGGCTCTGATAGCCTACCGTAATGGCAATCGGCCGCACCCGACCATGCAGGCCCAGGGCGGAAGCCTGAGCGATGAGGACATCGACCAGCTTGCTGCGTGGTTCGGGTCGCAGGGAGAGGCGAGCGATGACGTCGACGCCGAAGACGTCGCCGGCTTCGCACCCGCGGCGATTTGCGTGACCTGTCATGGCGTCGCAGGAGCCGGCGTGGAGCCGCAGCCGCCGGTCCTTTCCGGGCAACAGGAGGATTACCTGGTGCACGCTCTCGGCCAGTACAAGACCGGCAAGCGCAGCGGCAATGTGATGGTTGCGTTCGCTGCCGGGCTGAGTGATGCGGACATCGCTACAATCGCGGCCTTCTACGCCGCGCGCGACGGGCTGATCACGCCGGACAAGGACCGGTAGTCCGTCCGGGCACCCCATGCCGGATCAACCGGCCCGCACTACAAAGCTCGGCGACGGTATCACTGCGATCGATACCGACTACGTGCGTCCGCTGCTGGATGCGAGCCACCTGATCGTCGAGAACGGGCGCGCCGCGTTCGTCGATACGGGAGTGAATCACAGCGTCCCGTTTCTCGTCGACGCGCTGCACCGGGCGGACATTGACCTGTCGGAAGTCGACTTCGTGTTCCTCACGCACGTGCACCTGGATCACGCCGGCGGCGCGGGATTGCTAATGCGACAACTGCCCAATGCCA
>DATICC010000159.1:0-2668 GCA_035457045.1 Woeseiaceae bacterium
CTGGCGGCCAGGGCGTTCATGCAGGCACAGAAGTTCGGTGCGCAGATCGAGATACCGGCGCGACTGACCCGTCTGCATTGCGGCAATCCGTTCCACGAACTCGAGCTGGACAATGGCGCACGCATTCGCAGCCGCAGCGTCGTGATTGCTTCCGGCGCGAGATATCGCAAGCCCGTATTGAAGAGGCTGGAAGACTTCGAGGGCAACGGCATCTATTACGGCGCAACCTACCTCGAATCGCAGTTCTGCCGAGGCCAGGAAATTGCCATCGTCGGCGGCGGAAACTCGGCCGGACAGGCGGCAGTGTTCCTTGCCGAGAGTGCAGCAAAGGTCTACATCCTGGTCCGATCCGAAGGCCTGGCAGCCAGCATGTCGCAGTACCTCATACGCCGTATCGAAACCACCGGCAATATCGAGCTCGTTACCTGGTCCGAGGTCGTCGAACTCGAAGGATCGGAACAGCTGGAGGGCATATGCTGGAAGCATCGGCAGTCGCTGGTCGAAACACGCCGACCGGTGCGCCACCTGTTCGTCTTCATCGGCGCAACGCCGAACACCGAATTCCTGACGGATGCAGTGACAACAGACAAGAATGGCTTCATCTGCACCGGCACGGAGGTTTCCGGCCAGCAGGCGGTACGGCCGTGGCCGTTGGCGAGGGCCCCCTTCCCGCTGGAAACCAGTTGCCCCGGGATTTTCGCGGTGGGGGACGTCAGGGCCAGCTCCACCAAGCGCGTCGCATCGGCGGTGGGTGAGGGGTCAACGGTCGTCCAGTCGGTCCATGAAGTACTGGCGAGCGAAAACCTTTGACCGTGCCGTGCCCGATTGAACCCACGAGTCGGGCCGCCTGTTGAGTCGGCACGAAAATGTCATATTTCAATATTTTAAAGAATCCTTGCTAAAACGATCTCAAGTGTAGTTGCGGCGGCACAGGCGTCGCTGCCACCGGGGCAGGTACAATGCGAGCCATGCCGCCGGCACCGGACCCGCATGCGCTTTTCGCCATCGCATTGGCCCTGATTGCGATCGTTCTCTACACCCGCGAGAAAATTCCGCTCGAATCCTCGAGCTTGCTGATCCTGCTGGTACTTTTGATCTGGTTCGAATCGTCGGATATAGAACACCACGGCATACGCGTCGAAGCGGGAGATTTCCTGGCGGCATTCGGCAATGAGGCCCTCATCGCCGTCATCTCCCTGATGATATTGACGCGTAGTCTCGAGGTGACCGGGGCTTTGCAACCGATCGGTCACGTGCTTGCGCGCCTCTGGCGCAAGCGCCCGAAATTCGCCTTCCTCGTTACTTTATTGACCGCGGCGGCACTCAGCATGTTCCTCAACAATACGCCGGTGGTCGCTGCCGTAATGCCGCTGCTGGTTTCGGTGTCGCTGCAAGCCAAGATGTCGGCATCGTCGATTCTCATGCCGGTCGGATTTGCGACCATTGTCGGCGGCATGTCGACGACGATCGGCACGTCGACCAACTTGCTGGTCGTGTCGATCGCGCACGACCTGGGTATGCGCGAGATGCAGATGTTCGATTTCGCGTTGCCGGTTTTCATCGTCGGCAGCGTCGCGATCGCTTATCTTTGGTTGATTGCGCCGCATTTGCTGCCGGAACGCAAGCCACCGCTTACGGATGTCGCGCCCAGGCTGTTTGACTCGAGACTGCGGATCAACTTGGGATCGCGTTCTGATGGCCTGAGTCTCGGTGATGTACTGGCGCTGGCCAAAGGCAGGCCGCGCATACGTCGCATCGTGCGGGGCGAATTGTCGCTCGCGCGGCTGCCGTCCGTGACGGTGAAGGCCGGTGACTACCTGCACATCAGCGATACGCTGGAGAACATGAAGGAGTTCGAGCACCTGCTCGGAGCGACCCTGGTCATGGCCGACACTGACCAGCCGGTCGACGAGCAGCACCGGCCTGCCAGTGACCAGCACATGGCTGAGGTTGTCGTCATGCGCGGCTCGAAGCTGGATCAGCGCACCTTGCACTCGAGCCGGATTCTTTCCTCTTACGGCCTCCAGCCGCTGGCGCTGCACAGGCCGGGGCACCACGCCGACGCGCAATCGCCCGCATTGTCCGACGTCGTGCTCCGCGCCGGTGACGTGATCGTGTTGCAGGGATCCTCAGCGGGCATCGACAGGCTGAAGCGAAGCGGCCAGGCGCTGGTGCTCGATGGCAACATCGATTTGCCAAGGCCGGCCAAGGCCTCGCTTGCATTGTTGATCACAGCCGGGGTCGTGCTCGTTGCCGGTCTGGGGCTGGTGCGCATTTCGCTCGCCGCGGTCGCTGGCATCATGGCGATGATTGCGACCGGCTGCCTCTCCTGGAACGAGGTACGCGGCGCGATAGACCGGCGCTTCATCCTGGTCATCGTGACCAGCCTCGGTCTGGGCCTCGCTCTAACGTCGACGGGCGCGGCTGAATACATCGCCCAGCTCTACGTGGCAATGACCGACGGCCTGTCCGTTGCACTGATCTTGTGCGGACTGATCCTGATAATGGCGCTCCTCACAGAAGTCGCCACGAACAACGCCATCGCTGTCCTCGGCACGCCCATTGCTATCAGCATCGCCGCAGCACTTGGTGCTCCTGCCGAGCCGTTCGTGTTGGCTGTGCTTTACGGCGCCAACATGAGTTACCTCACACCCGTCGGGTATCAGAC
>DATICC010000160.1:0-7646 GCA_035457045.1 Woeseiaceae bacterium
GATGCCTGCCGAAATTGGGACTCGTCGTTTTCCTGTCTAACTCAATTCGTAGCTGGCAGAATGCAGTCTGTCTCCGGTGATCGGCACTTACGTGCACACAGGCCCTGATTGAGCATCGACGACTCAATTTCGAGTAGAACCGACCAGTGGTCCTCCAGCGCCGGATTCATCCTTGCCACGGCAGGCGCCGCGATCGGCCTTGGCAATATCTGGCGCTTCCCGTATATCACAGGTGAGAACGGAGGTGGCGCATTTGTGCTGGTGTATCTGGCCTGTGTCTCCCTGATCGGCGTGCCTCTGATGATGGCGGAGTTCTTGATCGGCCGGCGCGGCGCGTCGAGTCCAAGCATAAGTTTCAGGAAACTTGCTGGCGAAGCAGGCAAGTCCCATCACTGGCAAGTGGTCGGGACCCTCGGTGTCATCGTTTCCTTTCTGATACTGACTTTTTACAGCGTGATCGGCGGGTGGACGCTTGCTTACCTCCTGACCAGCATTGCAGGAGGCTTTGCGGGCATGTCCGGTACGGACGGGCACAAGCAGTTCGCCGAATTCATGAACTCGCCGCTGGAAATGATTTTCTGGCACACGCTTTTCATGTTGATTACCGTCGGGGTGGTCGTGCAAGGGGTCTCGAAGGGCATCGAACGGCTCGCCCGTTACCTGATGCCGAGTATGTTCGTGATCCTGATCCTGCTATTTGTGCATGCGACGATGGCTGCTGAATTCGAGCAGGGCCTGTCATTCATGTTCAATTTCAATTTTGCAAAGCTCTCGACCGGGAGCGTCGTCATTGCGCTCGGCCACGCATTCTTCAGCCTCGGTCTGGCGCAATCGGTCATGGTCGCTTTCGGCTCGCACTTGCCACGCAACATTGCTTTGACCCCGGCCGCGATCATTGTGTCGATCCTGGACACGTCTGTTGCGCTGGTCGTCGGTGTGATTATTTTCTCAATCGTGTTCTCCAATGGCCTCGAAGTGTCCTCAGGCCCCGGCCTGGTTTTTCAGTCTTTGCCGGTTGCATTCGGTCAAATGCCCTTCGGCGGTGTCATCGGAACTGCGTTTTTTGTCATGCTCGTGCTCGCGGCGTGGTCGTCATCGGTCGGCCTCGTGGTACCGCCTGCCGATCATTTGCAGGCCCGCTACGGTTACTCCAGGGCTCGCAGCACCTACCTGGTGTGTACCGCGGCCTGGCTCATTGGCATTTTTTGTGCTCTTTCTTTCAACTTGCTTGCAGATTTCAAGCCCGTTGCCGGAAAAACGATTTACGGGTTCCTCGATTATCTGACGTCCGCTGTGTTGATGCCGGTTACCGGGCTGTTGCTGGCAATATTCGCAGGCTGGATCGTGTCCGGGAGTGCTGCACGAGAAGAACTGCAGCTCGGCAAGCGCGTACAGTTTCCAATCTGGCACTTTCTGGTGCGATTTATCGTGCCGCTGACCATTTTGGTTATTCTGATCTATGGCGTTGTCTGACTGTCGACAACATTGCGAGTGGCCCCACTCCCGTGCTGCGTTGATAGCAAAGGAGGCCTGCGATGCCAGGGCTGGTTCCAAAGTCTGATTTTATTGCGCTCGAGGGAATTACCAACCTGGTTGCCGGCGGCGAGCCGCCATTGTTGAAAATGCATCGAAAAGCCTTCGAGGATTATGCGGCTGACAAAGCGCGAGGCTATGCCGGATACTGGCAGCATTGGGCGATCAATGAGGAGGTTCGCTCCCTGGTCGCCGGCCTGCTGCACATGCAGGCCGACGATATATCACTTGTCGGCAGCGCCTCCGAAGGCATTTCGCAGGTTATCTCTTCGATAGACTGGCAGCCGGGTGACAACGCCGTTACGTCGGCAATCGAATATGCCTCCGGGCGGTTCGCGTTTTCCGGGCTGCAAAAATTCGGCGTGGACGCAAGGATGGTCGAACCCGATCGTTGGCACGTCGACATCGAGAAACTTGTCGATGCCTGTGATGACAGGACGCGACTGATGTACGTCAGTCAGGTCAGCTACAGGACGGGACAACTGCTGCATATCCAGAGACTTTCAACAGAACTCAAGGCGCGCGGCATTCCGCTGCTGAATGACGCCAGTCATGCGCTCGGCGTTACGCCGGTTGACGGGCAGCAGGCGGACTTCACTGTCTGCGCGGGCTACAAGTGGTTGCTGGGCACGCAAACCGGAATATTTGCCTGGAACAGGAAGCGCCGGCCGACTTTCGAGCCGAAAGGAATCGGCTGGCGTTCCGCGATCGTGGACGAGGCGAGCAGCAGGATCGTTCCGCGGCACGATGCCAATCGTGTCCAGGTCGGCAATTCGAACCACCTGGATGTCTACCTGCTGCGCGAATCGTTGCAATACCTTCGCGCGATCGGCATCGACCGGATCCGTCGGCATGTGATCCGGCTGGGGGACCTGCTGATTGAAGCATTGCAGGGGCTGGACCTCGAGATCATGACGCCTGAATCCCGCGACGGGCGTGCAGGCAACATCTGTTTTGCCCACCCGGATCCGGCCAGGCTTGTTGAACTCGCGGCGGCAGAAAACATCCTGTTCTGGGGTGATGACGGCCGAATCCGCGTATCGATTCATTTATTCAATGACGAAGACGATATCGAGACACTGATCGAGTTCCTCAGGAGAAATCGCACGCATTTGCGTTGAAAGTGGCAAATTTGCGCAGCATTGGACCCGTCACGTCATGTGATGAAGCCGAATGGCTCGGAGAACTCCCTCACTCCCACTCGATGGTTGCGGGGGGCTTGCCGGAAATGTCATAGGTGACGCGGGAGATACCCTTGACCTCGTTGATGATTCGCAATGACACGTTTTCGAGGAATTCGTATGGCAGGCGGGACCAGCGGGCAGTCATGAAATCGATGGTTTCGACAGCGCGGAGCGCGATCACGAAATCGTAACGCCGGCCATCGCCCATCACGCCGACCGAGCGTACCGGAAGGAACACGGCGAACGCCTGGCTGACCTTGTCGTACAGCCCTTGTTTTCGCAGTTCATCGATGAAGATGTCGTCGGCGAGTTGCAGTAACGCTACGTACTCCGGCCTGACCTCACCGAGGACCCGCACTCCGAGTCCCGGACCCGGAAACGGGTGGCGGAAGACCATTTCGCGCGGCAACCCGAGTTCGAGACCAATCTGCCGGACTTCGTCCTTGAACAATTCGCGCAGGGGTTCGACCAGCTGCATGCGCATCTTGAGCGGCAGTCCGCCGACGTTGTGATGCGACTTGATCACGTGTGCCTTGCCGGTCTTCGACCCTGCCGATTCGATGACGTCCGGGTAGATCGTGCCTTGCGCGAGCCAGTGGACGTCGCGGAGTTTGGTGGCTTCCTCCTCGAACACGTCGATGAAAAGGCTGCCTATGGTTTTGCGCTTGTGTTCCGGGTCGGACACGCCACGCAGTGCGGCAAAAAACCTGTCGGCGGCGTTCACCCGGATGACATTGACGCCCAGGTGATCAGCGAAGGTCTGCATCACGTGGTCGCCTTCGCGGTAACGCAACAGGCCGTGATCGACGAAAACGCAGGTCAGCTGGTCGCCGATCGCCTCGTGCAGCAGGGCCGCGACCACCGAGGAGTCGACGCCACCGGACAGGCCGAGCAGTACCTTGTCGCCCCCCACCGCCTCGCGCACCCGTCTGACCGCGTCCGCGACGATGTTGCTTGCCGTCCAGTCCCCGGGGCAACCGCAGATCTCGCGTACGAAGCGATGCATTATCGCCTGGCCCTGCGCCGTGTGCGTGACTTCCGGGTGAAACTGCACGCCGAAGTAGCGGCGCGTTCGATCCTCCATGGCTGCCAGCGGCGAGTTCCTGCTCTTGCCCGTGATCGTGAACCCGGGCGGCACCTCGATCACCCTGTCGCCATGGCTCATCCACACCTTGAGGACGCGTGCCGGACCTCCGGCGGAATCGTCGAGGCCCGACAAGAGATCCGACTCCAGCGGCGTGATCTCGGCGTAGCCGAATTCGCGGTGACTCGAAGCCTCCACGCGGCCGCCGAGCTGCGCCGCCATGGCCTGCATCCCGTAACAGATTCCGAGTACGGGCACACCGAGGTCGAATACGGCCTGCGACACACGTGGAGGGTTATCGACATGGACCGATTCCGGTCCGCCGGAGAGGATCACCCCGGCCGGGCGGAACCCCCGGATCGACTCGTCGTCCGCATCCCAGGGATAGATCTCGGAATAGACACCGCACTCCCGTACACGCCGCGCGATGAGTTGCGTGTACTGGCCGCCGAAATCGACGATCAGGATCCGGTGCGCATGGATGTCGGGAATTTGAGCCTGGGGTTGCGTCTTTATGGCCTGTTTCATGAGTGGGGTCGGTGCCGCAAGCTGTCAGGTGCTGCTTCGGTAATTCGGCGCTTCCTTGGTAATGGTCACGTCGTGTACGTGACTTTCGCGCATCCCGGCAGACGTTATCTTGACGAATTTCGGCCGGGTACGCATTTCGTCGATGTTGTGGCTGCCTGTATAGCCCATCGCGGCACGTACGCCGCCGATCAACTGGTGCACGATCGCGACTACCGAGCCTTTGTAAGCGACTCGCCCCTCGATGCCTTCCGGCACCAGCTTCTCGAGTTCCTCCGTCGCATCCTGGAAGTAGCGGTCGCGTGAACCGTGCTTCTGGCCCATGGCACCGAGCGAACCCATGCCCCGGTAGGACTTGTAGGAGCGTCCCTGGTACAGCTCGACTTCGCCCGGCGATTCCTCCGTTCCTGCAAACAGGCCGCCGATCATGACCGAATAGGCACCGGCGACGATCGCCTTGGCGATGTCACCGGAATAGCGGATCCCGCCATCCGAAATCAATGGCACGCCTTTCGAGGCCAGAGCCTGCGCGACTTCGGCAACCGCCGACACCTGCGGTACGCCGACACCGGCGACGACGCGCGTGGTGCAAATGGACCCGGGCCCGATGCCCACCTTGACGCCATCGGCGCCCGCCTCCACCAGCGCCAGCGCGGCATCGCCCGTTACGACGTTGCCGCCGATGAGCTGCAGGTCCGGGTATTTTTTCTTGATGCGACGAATGCGCTCGAGCACGCCCTTGGAAAAACCGTGCGAAGTATCGACGACAACGACATCGACTCCGGCAGCCACCAGCGCGGCCACCCGTTCGTCGCTGTCCTGGCCGGTGCCTACCGCTGCCCCGACACGCAATGCGCCGTGCAAGTCCCGGCAGGCGTGCGGGTGTTCTGTGGCCTTCTGGAAATCCTTCGCCGTTATCATGCCGCGCAATTCGAAGTTGTCGGACACGACCAGCACTTTTTCGATGCGATGCTGGTGCAACAGCGACATGACTTCTTCGTCCGGTGCTCCCTCGCGTACCGTGACGAGCCGCTCCTTGGGTGTCATGACGCTCGATACCGGCGCATCGAGCTGCGTTTCAAAACGCAGGTCGCGATGGGTCACGATGCCGAGAGTTTCATTGTTCTTGACGACCGGGACCCCGGAAATCTTCATCGCGCGGGTCAGATCGATGACTTCGCGGATGGTCATGTCGGGCGACACCGTAATCGGGTTTCGCACGATGCCGCTTTCGAATTTCTTGACCTTGGAAACTTCGCGCGCCTGCTGTTCCGCGTTCATGTTCTTGTGGATGATGCCGATACCGCCTTCCTGCGCCATCGCGATCGCAAGATTGGCCTCGGTCACCGTGTCCATGGCGGCGGAAATCAGCGGGACATTCAGGCTAATTTCGGGGGTCAGGCGCGTGGTGAGATCGGCATCTCTCGGCAGCAGGTCGGAATATGCCGGCTCGAGCAGTACATCGTCGAAAGTGAGAGCTTCCTTGTCGATGCGCATGGGCTATGGCCTGTCCGCGGAGAATAAAGGCGGCGATTGTACGCACAGCCCGATCATGGGTAAACGCCGGAGCTGAAAATGCCCCCTGCCCGGAGCCCGGTGGCTCGACGGTGCCCCGGCACGGTCGCCCGGGGCGGGAAATCCGGACCGGGCACCGTATACTGGCGGGGTGAACGAGATCCTCGAAAATGCCTCGGCCATCAGCGTCAGCGAGCTCAACCGGCGCGCACGCGCCCTGCTCGAGCAAGGCATGACGCGGGTCTGGGTCGTTGGCGAATTGTCCAATCTCGCCAGGCCTGCATCGGGCCACCTTTATTTCACTCTCAAGGATGAAAGTGCACAGATCCGTTGTGCCTGGTTCCTGCAACGGCAGCGTGGGCCGACCATCGGCCAGCGCAGCGGTTTCAAGGACGGTGACCGGATGCTCGCATTCGGCCGCGTCAGCATCTACGAAGCACGCGGTGACTACCAGCTCATCGTCGAACAGCTCGAGCCCGCCGGCGAGGGTGCGCTGCGCCGCCAGTTCGAAGTGCTGAAGAAGAAACTGGCCGGCGAGGGTTTGTTCGACGCAAGTCGCAAGAAAGCGTTGCCGGCCCTGCCGGGGCGTATCGGCGTGATTACGTCGCCGAGCGGCGCGGCCTTGCACGACATACTCAGTGTGCTGCGACGGCGTTTTCCCGCCATACCGGTCGTCATCTACCCGTCTGCCGTTCAGGGTGAATCCGCGGCAGCGGAGCTCCGCGGCGCGCTGGCGGCGGCGGTGCGGCGCGGGGAATGCGACGTCCTGATCATAGGCCGCGGCGGCGGCTCGCTGGAGGATCTTTGGTCGTTCAACGACGAAGCACTGGCAAGAGACATTGCAGCCTGCCCGATCCCGGTGGTCAGTGCGGTGGGCCACGAAGTCGACTTCACGATCTGCGATTTCGTCGCTGACGTCCGCGCGCCGACACCGAGCGGCGCGGCGGAACTGGTGGTGCCGGATCAGGCGGAATGGCAGCGCCGATTGAGCACCCTGGCATCGCGAAACGCCTCGCACATGAGACGCCGCCTGCAGGACTACAACCAGAAACTGGACTGGCTGAGCCGGCAACTGGCGCAGGCGAGCCCGGCCGCAACCTTGCTGCGACAGAACGACTGGCTCAGGAACCTGCGGCAGCTGCTGCTCGCCGCCATGCGCCACGACCTCGGACTGCGCGGACGCGCGCTGGACCAGCTCGCGTCCCGGCTGATGCAGGCATCCCCGGCGCTCCGGGTGCAACGGGTCCTGCACCGGCTGTCGACTCTGCAGCGGCAACTGAACGCCTGCGCGGAGGCGATGCTCAGGAAAGCGAGTCACCGGCTGGACCTTGCCGGCCGGGCCCTCAATGCCGTCAGCCCGCTGGCGACGCTCGAGCGCGGTTACGCGATCGTCAGGGACGTGGCCAGCGGCCGGGTCCTCACCGATATCGCGAAGGTGGCGGCGGGTGACCGCATCGAAGCACGGCTGGCCCGGGGGGTGGTCTCTGCAACGGTCGATACGGTCAGCGGTGGCGAAGATGCGTAGGCTGTCCTTGCCGCTTTTCATAGTGTCATCGCTGCTCGCCGGCATGGCGCAGGCAATGCCGCAGCACTCGCCGTGGCCGGGCGGAGTCGCTGTCATCGATGCGGGTCCCGACGATGCGGCGCGGCCGGCGGCCATGTTCAACGGAAAGCAGGTGCTCGTTGTCCGGGACGCGGGCCGGTGGCAAGCCGTTCTCGGCATCCCGCTGGAGCAGGAGCCGGGCAAGATTTCACTTACGCTGCGCTCCGCAAGCGGCGAAGAGCAGGCGGTTGCGATCGAGGTC
>DATICC010000161.1:0-5717 GCA_035457045.1 Woeseiaceae bacterium
TTGCCGCCAGCGGTCGGGCAAAAGCGATGGAGCAGACCGCCGGCATGGTCAAGATAATCGCAGCCAGGGATGATGACGAGATACTGGGTGTGCACATCGTCGGACCGATGGCCGGCGAGCTGATCTCCGAGGCAGTGCTGGCGATGGAATTCTCGGGCAGCACGGAAGACCTCCAGCGTACCATTCACGCCCACCCGAGCCTCGCGGAAGCGGTGCACGAAGCTGCTCTCGCCGTGGACAGGAAGGCACTGAACTTCCCGAATCGCTGATCGCGGATCCCAGATTACGTCTTGCGTTTGACGGACGTGACATTCGGCAACTGCTCGAGGCGCGAGATCACGCGGCTCAGCGCGGCCAGACCGGGCACCGAGATGCCGATATCCATTACCGCTTGCAGGCGCTGCTTGTCGGAGCGGGTCTGCACCCGGTCGATGCTGATTTTCTCATCCGACAGCACCGTGCTGATGTCGCGCAACAGGCCCTGTCGGTCGTAGGCGTAGAGTTGCAATTCCGCCGGATAGGTTGCGCTGGACGGATCTCCCCAGTCGACCTCGATGACACGCTCCGGATGGCGCGCATGCAAACTCAGGTAATTGCCGCAGTCCTGGCGATGAATGCTCACGCCGCGGCCCTGAGTTATATAACCGACAATGTCCTCCGGCGGCACAGGCCTGCAGCAGCGCGCAAAATTGCACATCAGGTCGCCGACCCCGCTGACCGCGATTTGATCCGAGGCCGTGCCATGCTTCGGCCGCTGGCGCCGCCGTTGCGAAATCTGTTCCGGTGATTCGCCACGCAATTGCTGCACGGCGGCGGCGACGGCCGTGGGTGCGAGGTCGCCGGACCCCAGTGCAACGTGCATCGTCTCGCTGTCCGCCAGCTTCAGCTGTTTTGCGATCGCGTCGGCGGGCACGTCCCGGATATTCAGCCGATCGAGTTCCCGGTCCAGAATTTCGCGGCCCTGCTTCCTGTGCTGATCCTTGTCCAGTGCGCGAAACCAGTTGCGCACCTTGGCGCGGCTGCGAGCCGAGGCCAGATACCCGAGCTGCGGATTCAGCCAGTCTCGACTCGGCAGCACCTTGCTGCCGGTGATGATCTCGATCTTGTCGCCATTTTTCACCTTGTAGGTCAACGGAACTATGCGACCGTTTACCTTGGCCCCGCGGCAACGATGCCCGACCTGGGTATGGACGTGATACGCGAAGTCCAGCGGCGTGGCGTTCGCCGGCATCTCCACCACGTCTCCTTTCGGGCTGACTGCGTAGACGCGGTCCTCGAACAGCTCGTCACGCATGCGGTCGAGCAGGTCGTCATCCTTTCCGGTCGGTTCGAGCAGCTGTCGGAGGAACTGGATTTTCTGATCGAACGCTGCTTGTGCGGCGACCCCTTCCTTGTATTTCCAGTGGGCGGCTACACCCAGTTCGGCATGGCGATGCATCTCGTGAGTGCGGATCTGGACCTCGACGATCTGCCCGTTCGGTCCGACTACTGCCGTGTGCAAGGATTGGTAATTGTTGTCCTTCGGATTGGCAATATAGTCATCGAACTCGCCCGGAAGATAGGACCAGAGGTTGTGCACGATACCGAGGACGCTGTAGCAGTCCTTGACATCATTCACCAGGACCCGGACCGCGCGTATGTCGAATATCCTCTCCAGCGCGATGCTCTTGCGCTGCATCTTGCGCCAGATGCTGAAGATGTGTTTCGGGCGGCCGCTGATCTCGCCGGATATGCCGTTCGTGACAAGTTCTTCGCGGAGTTTGCCGATGACTTCATCGATGAAGCCTTCGCGCTCCACGCGTTTCTCGTTCAGCGAACGGGCAATTCGCTGGTAGGCATCGGGCTCCAGGTAACGGAGCGACAGGTCTTCAAGCTCCCACTTGAGCTGCCAGACGCCGAGGCGATTGGCGAGCGCGGCGTAGATCTCGCGTGTTTCGATCGCCATTGCCCGTTGAATCTCGGGCGATGCGCGTTTTGCTAGGCGCAGGTTGTGCAGTTGCTCGGCTATGCGAATCAGAACCAGTCTTGCGTCGGAGACCACCGCCAGCAACATCTTGCGCAGCGCCTCGGACTGTTGCGTGGCCAATGCCTCGCCGGGCTTCCAGTCCGGCGGTAACGAAAATCGCCCGAGCTGGACCAGGCCGTCCACGGTATCCGACAGGCTGGCAAGTGCGCCGGCCTGGATTGCGTCGCGGGGCACCAGGCCGTCGCGCACCAGCGGGTACAGGGAGGCAGCGGCAATGAGGGGTGGTGGCAGGCCCAGGGGCTGAACGATGGCAACTATTGCCGCGCCTTCGGCTCTCTGGGCACTGTCGCGCAGCGGTTCCGGCAGGGCATCGAGGAAGCGACGGGCACTTTCCACGATACCTCCCTGTTCGCTGCCTGTATCGGTATTTTCACGCGCAGAAGTGACCATTTGGCGGATTGTCGATGATGTGCCGGGCCGGTTTAGCCGGTATCATACGCGCTGATTTTGGGCAGCACATCAGACAACGGTCACCATGGCAGGTCATAGCAAATGGGCGAATATCCAACACAGGAAAGGCGCCCAGGACAAGAAGCGCGGCAAACTATTCACCAAACTCATCAAGGAAATTACCGTAGCCGCGCGCATCGGCGGCGGCGAGATTGCCTCGAATCCGCGTTTGCGGCTGGCCGTCGACAAGGCAAAAGCGCAAAGCATGCCCAGAGACAACATCGATCGCGCCATTCGGCGCGGCTCCGGCGCCCTGGATGGCAGCGACTACCAGGAAATTCGCTATGAAGGCTACGGACCAGGCGGCACAGCGGTCATTGTCGATGTACTGACCGACAATCGAAATCGCACGGTTGCCGACGTGCGGCATGCGTTTTCCAAGTTCGGTGGCAATCTCGGTGCGGACGGATCCGTCAGTTACCTGTTCAACCATGTCGGTCTTCTGTCGTACCCCGTGGGAAGCAACGAGGACCGGATCATGGAGGTTGCGATCGAAGCCGGTGCCGAGGACGTGGTTGTGGACGCGGATGGATCCATGGAAGTGCTCACGGACCCGGTGGATTTCGAAAGGGTGCGCGATGCAATGAAGGCGGCAGGACTGTCGCCGGAAAGCGCCGAATTGACCATGCGCGCGAGCATCGCGGCAAGTCTCGATCTCGAAACGGCCACCTCGATGGTGAAGATGCTGGAAATGCTCGAGGATCTGGATGACGTGCAGAATGTTTACAGCAACGCCGATATCTCGGCTGACATCCTGGCAAGGTTATGAGGTAGCCTTTGACCGATCGACTGAGAATACTCGGCATCGATCCCGGATCCCGTGTCACAGGATTCGGTGTCATCGATTTCACGGGCGATGTGCCGGCTTTCGTTGCGAGCGGTGCGGTCGCAAGTGCGGAGGGCTCATTCGCGGACCGACTGCGAATTATCTTTGATTCGGTGTCGCAGATCGTTGCCGAATACCGCCCCGCCGTGGTCGCGATCGAAAGCGTGTTCGTCAATCGCAATGTTGGCAGTGCGCTCAAGCTCGGTCATGCCCGTTCGGCCGCCATTTGTGCCACGTTCGCGCACGACGTCATCGTCGTCGAGTATTCGCCGCGGGAGATCAAGCAGGCCGTGGTCGGCAGCGGGTCGGCCAGCAAGGAACAGATTCAGCACATGGTAAAGGCGATGTTGCGGCTTGACGGCGATCCGGCGCCGGATGCCGCCGACGCACTGGCGGCGGCCATGTGCTATGGCCACCAGCGCCGATTGCGCCAGCGCCTGTCCGACCGGGAATTCCTGGCGGGACGTATATGATCGGAACGTTGCGTGGTCTGCTGACCGCCAAACAGGCCCCGCAGATAATTCTCGAATGCAATGGCGTCGGCTACCAGGTCGAAACACCTATGTCGACGTTCCTCGAATTGCCGCCGATCGGACAGGAAGTTTTCCTGTACACACACCTGCAAGTGCGCGAGGATGCCCAGATACTGTATGGATTTGCCAGCAACGAGGAAAAGGCGCTGTTTCGCAGCCTGCTTCGCGTCAGCGGGGTGGGAGCGAAGATTGCCCTTTCGGTGCTTTCCGCGATGAGCGTCAGTGATTTTCGGCGGTGCGTGAGACTCGAGGACACGGCGATGCTGGTCAAGGTGCCGGGCATCGGCAGGAAAACTGCAGAGCGATTGATCATCGAGATGCGCGACCGGCTGGACAAAACGGCCGGCGGCGACACGGCCGTCGCGGGCACCGCGAGCGCCGAGCCGATGCACGAGGCCGTCGACGCACTGGCCGCACTCGGCTACAAGCCCGCGGAGGTCAAACGCTTGTTGGCACACGTTGAATCCGGTGGCAAGTCAGCGGAAGAGATCATCCGACTTGCGCTCAAGAGGGCGGTGAACTAGATCATGGCCGGAATCGAACGCGACAGGATCACCAGTGCTGCGTCCCGGGAAGACGACCCGACGTTTGACCGCGCAATCCGACCGAAGACGCTCAAGGACTATGTCGGGCAAGCCGTGGTCAAGGAGCAAATGCGTATTTTTGTGACCGCTGCCCGAAATCGCAGGGAAGCGCTGGATCACGTGCTCATTTTCGGCCCGCCCGGGCTCGGCAAGACGACCCTGGCGCACATCATTGCCAACGAAATGGGCGTCAATCTGCGTTTGACGGCTGGACCGGTGCTGGAGCGCCCGGGAGACCTCGCCGCCATTCTGACCAATCTCGAACCGAACGATGTCCTGTTCGTGGACGAGATTCACCGCCTGAGTCCGATAGTCGAAGAAGTGCTGTATCCGGCGATGGAAGACTTTCAGCTGGATATCATGATCGGGGAAGGGCCCGCCGCCAAATCGATCAAGCTTGACCTGCCGCCGTTCACGCTGGTTGGAGCGACGACCAGGGCGGGACTCCTGACGTCGCCGCTGCGCGACCGCTTCGGCATCGTGCAACGCCTGGAGTTCTATACGGTGGAAGAGCTCGAAGCGATCGCGCAACGCTCTGCCAGGATCTTCAACCTGCCGCTTGAGTCCGCCGGGGCACGCCAGATTGCGCGGCGCGCCCGCGGCACCCCCCGAATCGTCAACCGCCTGCTCAGGCGGGTCCGCGATTTTGCCGAGGTACAGGCCGATGGCGTGGTCACCGAAGCCGTTGCGGTCAGCGCGATGGACATGCTGGAAGTCGATCCGAACGGTTTCGATGCCATGGACCGGCGCTTGCTGCAAACCATTATCGACAAGTTCGACGGAGGGCCGGTCGGCATCGACAGCCTCGCCGCGGCAGTGAGCGAAGAGCGCGGCACGATCGAAGACGTACTGGAGCCGTACCTGATCCAGCAGGGATTCATGATGCGCACTGCCAGGGGCCGGGTCGCCACGCGCAACGCGTACCTGCATTTCGGCTTGCCGCCGCCCGCCAGAGACCCGATTCCGGAATTGCCGCTTTTCGACAGAACATGAGCGGGTCGCGGTGAAGACAGGATGAACGGTAAAACCTTCGTCTGGCCCGTTCGCGTCTATTACGAGGACAGCGATGCCCAGGGAGTGGTCTATTACGCGAACTATTTCAAGTTCATGGAGCGTGCCAGAACGGAGTGGATACGTTCGCTGGGCATAGAACAGGACACGCTGATGAAGAGGGACAAACGCATATTTGTCGTCGTGGACACCACGGCGGAATTCCTGTCTCCGGCCCGGTTCAACGATTTGCTGGCCGTCACCGTGCGTCTGACGGACCGGTCCCGTGCAACGTTTTCCATGGGGCA